>NZ_BAAGSM010000042.1:0-2252 GCF_054782435.1 Nocardia thraciensis | reverse complement strand
AACGCCTCGAACACCTCGGGCGGCAGATCGTAATGCCGATTCGTCGCAGCAGCAGCAACAGCCGACGGAGGCGATGTCGTAGCCATCAGGCCCGCTCGGCGGTCAGTGCTGCGAGCAGGAACTCGACCATGTCACCGATGGTGTCGGCCGCCCGGATCGCGGCGTCGTCGGCCTCCACGTCGTATTCCCTTTCCAGGGCGGCGGTGACGCGCATGAGGCGCACGGAGTCTGCGCCCGGTAGCAGGTCGAGCTTCTCGGATTCCGCCAGTGCGTCGCCGTCGAGGTTCAGTTCGTTTCGAAGCTGGGTGCGCACCGAGTTCAGGACCGCTGAACGTGAGGGGACCGGCTGTTGGCCCTCTGTTGCCATGAGAACTCCTTCATTATCGGTCGGTCCGGGCCTGCGGCCGTGTCGGCACGGTAGGCGCTGCAGCTGTTGTCTGGCTTGTTCTCAGCCGCGAAACGGCTTGGAGTCGTTGCCATTTGCCGCTGGAGGTCCGGGTCAGCCAGCGTGGTTCCACGATGTGGATCCGCACGGCATGCACGTCGGTCGCCTCGGCGATACGACGACGTACCTCGTTGGCGAGGCTCGAGTGCGCCGGTGACGGCAATTCGGTTTCGACTATGACCGCTATGTGCTCGGTGCCGTCCGGGCCAGTGCCGGGCGCGGCCACACAACGCCGTCGGTATACCCCGGGAACCTGTTTGGCTACTGCTTCGATGTCCTCGGGAAAGATGTTGCGGCCCTGAATAATTGCCATTTCTTTGCGCCTGCCGGCGATATAGAGTTCGCCGTCGTGGCGGAATCCCAGATCACCTGTCCGCAGCCACGGCCCATCGAAGGCAGCCCGGGTGGCATCCTCGTCATGGAGGTAGCCCGACATGACGGCCGCTCCACGCACCTGAATCTCGCCGAATATGTTATCCGAGCAGGGTTTTCCAGAGTCATCGGTCACTCGCACGTCGATACCGGGCACCGGGATGCCCACCGACACCAGCTCCCGCGCCACGGCATCGCCCCGGCCAGCGAGCCGGATGTCGTACCCGGGACGCAGACTGTCGCGGTCGACGTGGAGGGTGTGTGGCGGGGTTCCCGGCCGGGGAAACGACACTGCCAGCGTGACCTCCGCCATGCCGTACACCGGATACATCGTGGACGGCGCGATGCCCGCCGGTCCGAATACGTCCTCGAAGCGGTGCACGGTGGCCGGAGAAATCGGTTCTGCGCCGTTGAACGCCAACCGCCAGCACGAAACGTCGAGGCCGCGATCTATTTCCGGTCCTGCGGCGGCGGCTAGAAGGTCGTAGCTGAAACTGGGGCCGGTGACCAAGGTCCCGTGGTGCTGGGCGAGGTATCGCAAGAACCCGCCGGGCTTGCGCAGGAAGTCGAATGGCTCGAACACGTGTGATTCCGCACCGTTGAGCAGGTTCGCGAGCAACCCGAACAGACCCATGTCGTGATACAGCGGCACCCATTGAATCAGTACATCATCGGGAGTCAGACCGGCTCCTTCGACGATGCCGTGCACGCCCGCGACTACGCTGCGATGGCTCAGTGTCACGCCGCGCGGTGACCCGGTACTGCCCGAGGTGAACTGAACCACCGCGGGGGCGTCCGCATCCACGTCCGGTAGAGAGCCCTGTGCACCCGAGGTCGACGGTCCGACAACCCGAAGGTCGGGACAGCGCTGGGTGAGTTCAGTCAGGAGCGGCGCATAGGAGTCCGAGCCGACGAGCATGTCGACCCGCGCGACATTCAGTATGCGGCTGATCTTTTCGGCGTGAACCTCGAGCTTGTTTGTGCCGATCGGGACGGGCAGGATGGTCACCGCCGCCCCGGCTCGCATGATTCCGAACAAGCTCACTATGAGGTCGGCGCTCGTCGGTCCGAGCAGCGCGACGATGTCCCCCGGCCGGACTCCGGCCTCGATGAGGCCGCGGGCGTGACTGGACGCCGCGGCATCCAGTTCGGAGAGAGTCAATTCGGCGCTGGTACTCGGGAAGATCGTTCTGGCGGTGGCAAATTCGCGAGCCCGCTCAGACAGCACAGCTGTCACCGAATCGGCGGAGAGGATCGAAGTAACAGCCACACGAATAATTGTCGAGATTGTCGGAGCGAATAGGCAACGGGACCAACGTCCCCTTGCATCGCGGAGTGTCCGATGTTGTCGTTTATCTGTGAACACAGATCCGGCTGTTGCTGCTGCTGCGACGAATCGGCATTACGATCTGCCGCCCGAGGTGTTCGAGGCGTT
>NZ_BAAGSM010000041.1:0-32238 GCF_054782435.1 Nocardia thraciensis | reverse complement strand
CATCACCCACCTGTCCCACGCCGCCCGAGCACCCATCACCGCCACCATCGTCACCGCCGGAACCCACACCATCCCCACCGCCGCCGACCAAGCCCACCAACTCCTCGACATGGTCGCCCGCCTACACTCCGAACCCGCCCTCTACCGCTTCGACGACCTCGCCCTCGAATACCAACTCACCCGCCCCGGCCCCGGACGCGAATACCTCGGCTCCCTCCTCGACCCCCTCGACCACCACCCCGAACTCCTCGACACCCTACAAACCCACATCGCCCACAACCTCAACCGCCAACGCACCGCCCGCCTCCTCCACGTCCACACCAACACCGTCGACTACCGACTCAAACGCATCAGCCAACTCACCGGCTTCGACCCCACCCAAGCCAGCGGACTCTGGTACCTCCGCTCCGCACTCGTAGCCCGCAGCTATCGCGACGCCTGAGCAGCACACGCTGTACCGGGAACAATTCACGGCTGCGCGGGCGGAGACTGCGGGGACACGTCCGGTTCCTCCGCGGCCAATCGGTCATCGATGCGGGGTCCCTCGCGCTGCTCGTTCGGCGTGGTACCGAAGCGATCCGCCGCGGCCCAGCCCTCCGGCGGCTCGACCCCCTCCTCGAGCGGATCGGCGTCCAGTTCGTCCTCGTCCAGGTGCTCGGCGCTACTGGGGACGTCCTGCCACTCGATCGGGTCCGGTGGCCCCGGCACGCGTTCGTCACCGTGCTGATCACTCATGGTCGCCGGGTTACCGCGTCCGGGCGCGCGAAACCCGCAACCCCACTACCTGGTCCGACGCCATGATTGCGCGGGCGATCGTCGGGTATCCGGCCCACGTGGCCACTACGTGCCCGCGAGAGCCGACCACCACTCGGCCGCTGCGCGCCCGGTACCGCCACCGGTGACCGGACATGCGGCGCGGCATCGGCGGTCGCGGCGCCCGCCGGTACGCGACGACCTCGTCGAAGGAGGCATCACATGTACAGCGAGAACCCCGCACCCACCCCTCGCCACGACGAGATGACCGAGGCCGCGCGGTTCGCGGGGCGCAGCGGCATCGCCTACGAAGGTGTCGACGTGCGCGCACTGGCACCCGCCGCCATCGCGCCGGAAGCGACCGCCGACGCGGCGCCGGGGTCCGCCCGCCCGGACTTCACCGTTCCCACTCCCACACCGACGGACCCCGTCCCCCCGGACCCGTTCGCACCGCCGGTCCCCGAACCGCCGCCGCCCGACCCGACGCCGGAACCCCCGGGCCCGATCCCCGACCCCGGACGGCCCGACCCCCTCCCAGATCCGGGCCCGCCGGACCCGCTCCCGGGCCCCGGCGGCACGGAGACCGTCCCGTACCCCGGCGCCGCACCGGCGATGCCCGCGCACCGAATGTCGAGCCCGATCGCCGACATCGGCCCGCAGGGCCCGATTCCCAACGCCGGGCCGCCCGATCCGCTGCCCAACCCGGGCCCCGCCGACCCAGCGCCCAACCCCGGCCCACCACTACCGAGCCCCAATTCCCTACCGCCCCAACCACACCCGGACACCAGGTCGCCGCTGGCGAACCCCTACGCCGAAATACTCTGGCCCGACCCCGACCTCCCCCTGCCCGACCGCTACACCGGACCACCGTGGCCCAACCCGAACCCCGAACCGCTCCGGCCCGACCCCTACATCGAGTTCTCCTGGCCCGGTCAAGACCCCGAACCTCCACGACCGAACCCGAACCCGGAACCCCCACGACCAAACCCCTATCCCGAACCCCCACGGCCAGACCCCAACCCCGAACCTCCACGACCGAACCCCCATCCGGAACCGCCCGGCCGACCGCCCGACCCACCTCTTCCGGGCCCGACCCCGTACCCGGGCCGCCCTGACCCGAATCCCACCCCGGAACCACCCAACCCTCACGACCCGCACCCCCCGGAACCCACCATGCGCTGAGGGTTCCCGCAGGGGTGCGGGCAGGGCGGGGTCAGTCGCGCAGCGCCTCCTCGCGGAGCCAGGTGAGGGTCTTGGCGAGGATGCGGGAGACGTGCATCTGCGAGATGCCCAGGGCTTCGGCGATCTGGGTCTGCGTCTTGGACTCGAAGAAGCGCATGGTCAGGACCTGTTTCTCGCGTTCGGGCAAGTCGGCGAGCAGCGGCTGGACCGCCATGAACTCCTCCACGCGATCGTATTTCGGCTCCGGCGCTCCCAGCACGTCACGCAGGGGCAGCGGCGTGTTCTCGCCGTCGTCGGCGGTCACCGCCTCGAGCGAGGACATCTGATACGCGTTGCCCGCGATCAGCGCCTGGGTGACCTCCACCAGATCCACATCCAGTTCGGCGGCGATCTCGCGGGCCTTGGGCAATCGGCCCAGCCGCTGCGCCAACCCCTCGATCGCACCGCCGATGGACAGCTGAATCTCCTTGGTACGCCGCGGAACCCGCACCGCCCAGGTGTTGTCGCGGAAGTGCCGGCGCACCTCTCCCATGATCGTCGGCACCGCGAACGACAGGAACGACGAGCCGCGCGTGACGTCGAACCGATCCACCGCCTGCACCAGCCCGATGCGGGCTACCTGCAGCAGATCGTCGAAATTCTCTCCACGCCCGGAGAACTTGCGGGCGATGTGGTCGGCCAAGGGCAGACACAGCCCGATAATCTTCTCCCGCAACGCTTCCCGCTGCGGATCATCCGGGTCGACCGCGGCCAGCTCCGCGAATACCGGTTCGATGTTGTCATAGCTGTCGCCGCCGCGGTGGCGCCGGCCACGCCGATCATCCGCCATCGGCCTCACCCCGTGCACGGCTGAATTCCACGGTTACCGGATACCCGTTGCGGTCGGCGTCGAACGGATCTGTCCGAGCGGCGATGTCATCGGTGATGGTCCGCAGCACATGCCAGCCGAAGCCGTCCTCGTCGAACGCGTCCTCGACGCCCGCGACCGCCGTCACCCGCACCGTCATCGCGCCGTCGTCGTAGCCGAAATCGCAGTCGATCGCCGAGGCGGGCGCCGCCTCGGTGATCAGGGCGGTGGCGATCTCGTCCAACGCGACCCGGATATCGGTGACCTCGTCGAGCGCGAAATCCGCGATCAGCGCGACCGTCTCGGCCAGCGCGCGCAACATGGTGAGCTGATTCAGGTCGGCCGGTACCCGGATGCCCACGCTGGATGTCTGCACCGGGGACCTCGCAACCCATTCACTCATCGACACTTGTCTCTCCTCCCAACCGGTGAACCCGGCGGGGGCCCGCGGACCCCGGCCGTTGCGCCAACCGTTCGACCTCAAGTCCATGATCCGACCACTTGCCCTCGGGTGTTGGTGTCCACCCCCGCACGCACGTCGAGAACCGCCGCCCACACCGATGCGCCGGGCACGCCAGGTCCAGCCGTCGCCGTGCCCCGGGCGGGCCGGATCGGGTCGGAAGGGTATGCCACGGCACAGCCTCTCTCCATCGGGCGGCGGTATCACTGCGCGGCGTACCCGATGTCGTGGACGCGAAACGCACGCACACCCCGCTAGCGGTCGAAGTGCTGGTGCACGGTCAGCAACAGGTGATCGAAGCGGGTGCGCACCTCGGCGGACCCGCCGCCCAGCTCCACCATATGCCGGACCAGTTCCTGAGCCAGCGCCCGCAGCTTCACGTTGGTCTCCTGAGACCGCCACGTGAGCACGCGGAACGCCTGCTCGGCGCCGATGCCGTACACCAGCATCAGCCCGCCCTTCGCCTGTTCGATCACGGCCCGCGCCTCGTACAGTTCGGGCAGGGCGTCGCTGAGGGTCTCCTGCTTGTGCTCGTCGAGGGTCTCGGTCACGTCGACGTAGTAGCCGGTGGTACCGACCACCGCGCCGTCCTCGTGCAGCTGGTCGCCCACCACGATCACGTGGTGCGTCTGCCCCATCGTATCGATGATGCGGTGACGGCTGCAGAACGGCTCCGCCCGGTCGATGGAGCGGGCCAGTGTCGTCGCCACCAGTTCCCGATCTTCCGGATGCTTGTGTTCGAGCAGCAGCTCCGTGGTCGGGCGCACCGAACCCGGTTCGTATCCGTGCATGGCCGCCACCTCGTCGGACCATTCCCATCGCTGGTCGGCAAACCAGAAGCGGAAGCTGCCCACGCTCTGTGGCGTCCCAGCGCCTATCACGCGCTCGATCTGCCTGGCGTCGTCCGGGGAGAGCTCCCCACTGTGTTTCACCCCCTGATTATCCGCGCCCGGCGCAAAAACGACGAACGGAACGGTGGGACCACGTGCGTGTCACATCGGTCCCAGCGTCCGAAGTCGGTTATCCCATCGTCAGGGCGGCCTGCATCGACGGGTAGTACCGGAACAGCGGACGAATGCCGGTGATCTCCAGCACGCGTTCCACCTCCGGGCGCACGCCGACCAAGCGCAGGTCCACGCCGGTCTCGGCGGCGGCCCGCTTGGCGACGGTGAGCAACCGGGCCGACCCAATGCTCAGGAATCGGGTGCGCTCGAGATCCAGAACGACCGCGGCGGAACTGGTGCTGACGGCCTGTCGGAGCGCCCTGCGGAACACACCGGCGACCGCGGCATCCAGCTCGCCCTCGATTCGGACGATGGTGCAGTGCCGCAGCCGATCGCGAACGCGCGCGGACCGCGCCGCGCCGTCCGGGTCCGACATTTCTTCGACTCGACGTTCCAAAACGGCAATCGCAGACATAACTAAAGCCTCCCGTGCAATGGAGCTTGCCAGTTCCGCTCGCGGAGGATGTGCGAGACGCCGAGCGACGAATCGGTAGCTTCTACTGACCGTCGACCCGGCTGCTTCGCGCACTCCGTGCACGAACCGGGATCGGCTGTAGTCTCAACCTGGATCCATTGTGTCACGGGACGCGCCGGTTGTCACCGCCGCTACGACCGAATCGATCTCTCCCCGCCCGGCCCCCGCCACCCGGCGGTGGAATGCCACACAGGCGGGGCCACCCGGCCGGAACGGGTCCGAACGACCCCGACCACGACCACTAGCCCGAATATGACTGCGCCACAGCACAATTCAGCAATCCGAGATATGCCCTGCACACACGCCTGCGCGCGCATCCCGACCGGGCCGGTTCGATGTGTGAGTTCACTTGCTACCATGCTCGTTTCGCGGTAGATGTTCGTAGTGACCGTCGATCGGGCGCAGACGTCGTCGCAGCGCCGCAGCTGGGAGGAACTCCCCGCGGTCACCCGAGCCGCGGTCGAGGCGGTCACCGGTCCGGTGCTGCGCGCCGAATCCGTCATCGCCGGGTTCAGCAGCCACCTCGCGGTGGTGATCGACACCGCCGACGGTCGGACCTTCCTCAAGGGCATGCGCACCGACAACCCCGAGGTCTGGACCCAGCATCGCGAGGCCGCGCTCGGCCCGCAGGTGACCCCGATCGGTCCCCGGTTGCGCTGGCAGATCGCGTCGGGCGGCTGGGATCTGCTCGGATTCGATTACATCGCAGGACATTTGGCCGACTACCGCGTCGACGCGGATCTCGCGGCGACGGCGGCGGCGATGGCGGCGCTCGGCCGCCTGCACTTCCCCGCCGACCTCGAGCTGAAGGACGCCGAGGTGCGGTGGGGGGCCTACCTCGACGATCCCGCCGAGGGCGCGCGGTTCGCCGGCGCGGCACTGCTGCACACGGACTGGAACTACAGCAACGTCATCGTCACCGACACCGGCGCCCGGCTGGTCGACTGGCCGTGGGCGACGCGCGGCGCGCCCTGGATCGACCCGTGCTGCTGGATCGTGTGGCTGATCTTCGCCGGGCACACCCCGGCGACCTCCGAACGATGGGCCGCCCGGGTGCCGTCCTGGCACCGCGCCGGCGACGGCGACCTGCTCGCTTTCGCGACCGCCCTGGCCGCGGAGTGGACCGCCACCGCCAACCGCAACCCCAATATCTGGACCCACGGCTTGCGCGATGCGGCACGGCAGTGGGAGGCGCACCGGCTCAGGGGTCCGGCCACACCCAGTCGGTGATCTCCGGCAGATCGCGGCCGGTCCGCTCCGCGTGGACGGTGTTGCGGTGCACCTGATGGAGCAGCTGCCCGCGCAGATGACCGAGGCGCTCGGCCATCCGGGGCACCTGTTCCAGGACCGCCAGCGCCAGGTGATAGCGATCGATCCCGTTCATCGCGCACATCTGGAACGGGGTCGTGGTGGTGCCCTTGTCGTGGAATCCGTGCACGTGCAGCCGCTCGTGCCCGGGGCGACGGTAGGTGAGCTGATGGATCAGCCACGGATAGCCGTGGAAGGCGAATACGACCGGCCGGTCCGCGGTGAATATCTCGACGTAGTCGCCGTCCGAGATGCCGTGCGGATGTCGGTCCGGCGGGAACAGCCGGGCCAGGTCGACCACGTTGACCACGCGAACGGCCAAGTCCGGGACCAGCTTCCGCAGCAGCGCCGCCGCCGCGAGGGTCTCCTGCGTCGGCACGTCGCCCGCGCTGGCCAGCACCGCGTCGGTGCCGCCCTCGCCGTCGGTCCCCGCCCAGCTCCACACGCCCAGACCCTGATCGCAGTGATCGGCGGCCTGGTCGAACGAGAGATACTGCAGCGCGGGCTGTTTCCCGGCCACCACCACATTCACCCGGCCCCGCCCGCGCAGGCAGTGGTCGAATACCCGCAGCAGGCAATTGGCGTCCGGCGGCAGGTACACCCGACACACCTCCGGCCGCTTGCTCAGCACATGGTCGATGAATCCGGGGTCCTGGTGCGAGGCGCCGTTGTGGTCCTGCCGCCACACGTGCGAGGTCACCAGATAGTTGAGGCTGGGAATCGTTGTGCGCCAGTGGTATTCCGAGGCCGAGCGCAGCCATTTGGCATGCTGCACCACCATCGAGTCGACGATGTGCGCGAAGGCCTCGTAGGTGGAGAACACCCCGTGCCGCCCGGTCAGCAGATAGCCCTCCAGCCAGCCCTGGCACAGATGCTCCGACAGCACCTCGAACACCCGGCCGTCCGGGGCCAGCCCCTCGTCGCCGGAGCGCGTCGGCAATTGCCAGCGCCGCCCGGTCGCCTCGAGTACCGCGTCCAGCCGGTTGGAGGAGTGCTCGTCCGGCGAAAAGAACAGCAGCCGACGGGGATTGGCGGTCAGCGCGTCGCGCAGGTACCGGCCGAGCACCGAGGTCGCCGCGGCGCGGCGGGTGGCGGGCGCGCCCACCTGGACCGCGTGCGCGGTCGGGTCGGGCAGCCGCAGATCCGCGCTGTCGCGGGCGTGGGCGAGCGGATTGTCGCTCATCCGCAGCTCGCCGCGCGGGCAGGCGTCGCGCAGCGCGGCGACCGGCTCGCCCGCGGCGGTGAACAGCTCCTCGGGATGGTAGGACCGCAGCCATTCCTCCAGCAGCCCACGGTGATACGGGTTGTCACGCACCTCGTCCAGCGGGATCTGGTGTGCGCGCCAGGTGCCCTCCAGCGCCACCCCGTCGACGCGCGCCGGGCAGGTCCACCCCTTCGGGGTCTCCAGGATGATCATGGGCCGCTCGGTCCGCCCCCCGGCTCGGATGTCGCCGATGCGCTCGAGGGCATCGTCCAGCGCGGCGGCGTACTGCTCGTGCACCTTGGCCGGATGATCGCCCGCGACCACCACCGGCGCCCAGCCGTGCGCGCGCAGCAGGGCCATCAGATCGTCGCGGCGCATCCGGCCGAGCACCGTCGGATTCGCGATCTTGTACCCGTTCAGATGCAGAATCGGCAGCACCGCGCCGTCCTCGGCGGGGTGCAGGAACGCGGGCGCGTGCCAACTCGCCGCCAGCGGCCCGGTCTCGGCCTCACCGTCACCGATCACGCACACCACCGTCAGTCCCGGATTGTCCAGCGCCGCGCCGGTGGCGTGCGCGAGCGAGTAGCCGAGCTCGCCGCCCTCGTGGATGGAACCGGGCAGGTGCGGCGACGCATGGCTCGGCCCGCCGCCGGGAAAGGAGAACTGCCGGAACAACTCTCGCATTCCGTCGGCGTCCTGGGTCGCGGCGGGATGGCGTTCGCCGAAGCTGCCCTCCAGCCACGCCGCGGCGTTGAGCCCGGCGGCGCCGTGCCCGGGACCGGCGACGAACAGCATCGAGTGGCCGTCGCGCGCGATCAGCCGGTTCAGATGCGCGTAGGTCAGGGTCAACCCCGGCACGGTGCCCCAGTGCCCCAGCAGCCTGCCCTTGATGTGGTCGGCCCGCAGCGGCTCGGTGAGCAGCGGATTGTCCAGCAGATACAGCTGACCGGCCGACAGATAGTTCGCCGCCCGCCACCAGGCGTCGACGAGTTCCAGATCACCGGCAGGCGTCACGAATCCCACTCCCTCCGCAAATGTCGGTCCCGGCGGCGGTTGTGCTCGGCGCACGCCGCGAATCCGGGCACGGGCCTGTTCCGGCGGTACCCGCGGCGCCGCCGCTCACACGCTGCCCGCCGGGAAACACGCGGGTGCCCGGCCGCCGAGCCGCGCCGAACGGACCGGTTGCCCGGCAGATGTGCCGGGCAACCGGGTTTCTCACGGATATCGAGGGGTCAGTTGTCACGCTGGTACGCGCGCTGGCGCTCCTCGTCGAGTTCGGCCTTGGTCCGCTCCTTCTCGGCCTGGGCCTCCCGCTTGGCGGCCTCGCGCTCGGAGTCGGCCCGGTCCTGCTGGGCGCGGCCCTCCTCGCGCAGCGAGTCGTTGTCGAAGACCGCTCCGGCGGTCTCCTTCGCCTTTCCCTTGGCGCCCTCGACGACGCCCTCGATGCCCTCTCGGACGCCACTCTTCTCGTGCTCGGTCATGACATTCACCTCCAGAATGTCGTTCATCATGGGCACTCCGGTGCTACCCGGGCATCTTCAGTCGAAACACACTGCGCCCCAGTGTGATTCATACCATCATTCGTCACGGGGGGACGACATGCGGCGCTGCCGCCAGGGATGCGCGACCCAGACCACGAGGAACAGCGCGGCGAAGGCGGTCCCCGCGACCGCCCCCGCCACCGGACCCGCCACGAATGCGAAGATCAGCACGATGACGCCGGTCAGCGCGAGACCCAGCAGAGCCATGCCGATGATCGCGAACCGGTGCGCGTCGGCCACGGCCCGCGCCAGCCGATGTCGGCGAAACAGCATGCGGTGCGCCGACACCGGCGCCACCAGGAACACCGTCGCGGCGACCGAGGTGGCCGCGGTCGCCAGGTACAACCACCGCAGCGGCGTCGACACCTCCTCGAACCGCTCCTGGAAAGGCACGGTCAGCAGCAGGCCGGTCAGCAGTTGTACACCGGTCTGCACGACGCGGGTCTCCTGGATCAGGGTGGCCCACTGCCGGTCGAGCCGCTGCGCCTCGGTCTCGTGCCGCGCCTGCCAGTTCCACGTCCCGCCGCCCTCCGCCGGATCGCCGGTCATGACGGCGACTTCGTCCGCATTTGTCGTTCCCTTCCTCATCGCGTTGATCGCGTACCCGCCCCGCGCGCATTCAATCGGCAACCGCGGCGCCGCCCACGCCGACGTTTCGGTGCCGCGATCCCGGCTACCCGAATGCATGACGTCCATCTGGCTGCACCCTCCGCGTCCCCCTGCCCATCCACCGCTCACCCCGGGTCACCGCTACGACGTGGTCGTTGTCGGCGGCGGGCTGACCGGTCTGGTCACCGCGCTGCTGCTCGCGGAACAAGGGGTGGAGGTGGCGGTGCTGGAAGCCCGCCGCCTCGGTGCGGTGACCACCGGGCACACCACCGGGAAGGTGAGCCTGCTGCAGGGCACCCGCGCGAGCGCGATCGCTCGCAGGCACGGCATCGCGGCGCTGCGCGACTACCTCGCCGCGAATCGCGAGGGACAGCGGTGGCTGCTGCGCTACTGCGCCGAGCACGACATCCCCGTGCAGCGCGAGGCGGCGGTCACCTATGTCCAGTCCGGCGACGACACCGAGTTGGTCCGCGCGGAGCTGTCCGCCACCCGTAAGGCCGGGCTGCCCACGTATTTCGTCGACGACCTCGACGTGCCGTTCCCGAACCACGGCGCCGTGCGGCTGGACGACCAGGCCCAGTTGGACGCGATCGCCGTGATCGATGCGCTCGACGCCGACCTCGACGCCCGCGGTGTGCCGATCTTCGAGGGCACCCGGGTGCACGGCGCTCGCGCGGGCGGCGATCAGATGCTGCACACCGATCAGGGCGACGTGGCGGCGCACACCGTCGTATTGGCCACCGGCACACCGATTCTGGACCGCGGCGGCTTCTTCGCCCGGGTCGCCGCGCAGCGCTCCTACGCCGCCGCCTTCCAAGTCTCCGAGCCGCTGCCGAGCGGGATGTACCTGAGTGCCGACGCGCCCGTGCGCTCGCTGCGCTACCTCCCCGGCGAGCAGGGCGATCTGCTCCTGGTCGGCGGCAGCGGCCACGAGGTCGGCCGCACTCGCTCGGCCCGCGCGCACGCCGACGAGGTCATCAGCTGGACCCGATCCTGGTTCCCGAGCGCCGAACCGCTGTATCGCTGGTCGGCCCAGGACTACCGGCCGACCGCCCAGCTGCCCTACGCCGGACCGATACGCCCCGGCGACCACCGCGTTCTGGTGGCGACCGGATACGCCAAGTGGGGCCTGGCCAATGCCGTCGCCGCGGCGCACGTGCTGGCCGCCGACCTCGGGGGCAAGCGTCCCCCCTGGGCGTCCGCCTTCGCCACATGGAATCCCCGCGAACTCGCCGCGCTGCCGACCCTGTTGCGCGACAACGGCGCGGTGGGAGCGCGGCTGACGGCGGGCTGGGCCGGTGCCCTCGCGCCGCGCCGGGGCATCTCGGACCCGCCGCCCGAGGGCGGCGGCCGGGTCGAGCGCCGCGGCTGGTCGCCGACCGCCGTCAGCACGGTCGACGGACGCACCTGCCGCATCTCCGCGGTCTGCCCACATCTGGGCGGCATCCTCGCCTGGAACGACGCCGAACACACCTGGGACTGCCCGCTGCACGGCTCCCGATTCGCCGCCGACGGCACCCTGCTCGAGGGCCCCGCCACCCATGCGGCCGCCACCACCGGCGGCGATTGAGCCGAGTGTCACCGGGTAGACCCGGAATGTGGTTCGGACCCATCCGGCGGCGACGTGCTGCCCGCGAGTCCGCACAGCATGAGCCAGGAAGGACAGCGCTGATGTCCGGTACATCCAAACATCCGACCGATCCCACGTTCTCCGACCTGCCCGGCGCGGGTCGCCGCCGCCGCTACTCTCCCGACACCCGGCGCACCAGCCGCTCCCGCGCCGGGGAGTCCGTCGCCGACGCTCGCAACTGGCCGGGCATGGTCCTGGTCGCCGTGGGATTGGTCGCGCTGGCCGCGACGCTCACCGCCGCCGGATACGGATTCATCGGGTGGACCGTGGTCGGCGCCGTGGTCACCGTCGCCTGTCTCGTGGCGGGCGGGGTCCTCATCGCGGCCGAGCATCGCCGCATCCGGTCGCGCGACGGCGACCGGCTACCCGATCCCGGCGGCCATTGATCGGCGCGTCCGCGGACGATCGGTCGTCCCGCCCGCGGTCGACCGCCCGCCGGGTCACCGGCGGGCGGTCGGGCAACAGCGCGCTCAGCACTCGGCCAGCGCCTCCCGCACCTCCTCCAGATGCTCCTCGATGAGCGGCGCGGACTGCTCCGCCACGCCCCGGACGTCCGGGGACTGCCCCGCGGCCAGTTCGCGCTCGGCGTTCTGCAGCGCGGCGGTATGCCCCCGTTCCTGCGCCTGCAGCCACGCGATATCGAAGTCGCGCCCGGACTTCGGGGCCGTGCCGAGGAACGTCTGTGCCTGATCGGCGGTCGGTAGCACCGGCAGCGCGACCCCGTTGCGGGCGGCCACCGAGGTCACCATCCCGTCGAGGCGCGCGTGGTCGGCGACCAGCGTCGGCGCCAGCTCCTGCACCTCCCGACACGACGCCATCGCGCTCGCCCGGCTCCCCATAGCGATCTCGGCCAGATGTGACTGGTGCGCGGCCATCAGAAACTCCCGGTCCACCAGCGTCGCCGCAGGTTGCGCACCTGCCACGCCCGCGGCACCGGATCCCAGCACCAGTACCGACGCGCCCGTGGCCAGTACCCGTCGCAGCGGTATCCGTCGCAGCGTTCGCATGCTTCCTCCTTTTGTCGAAACGGGCTCCCCTGCTTCGCGATTGCCCGAGATCGACACGCCTACGCGCGGCAGCGCCACGTCGAAACAAACTTTCTCCCACCGCGTTCGCAGACCCTTCGCACGCCCGCAAATACCTGGAACCGGACACCAAGATCGACACCGCGGGTGTCTCGGGCCGCGCCGACGCGACCATCTCCGCTATCCAGCTCACGTGCGGTGGCATGTCCGATCATCCCGATCGGATCGTCCGAGCAATCCGATCCGGTCGGCAGCAACGAATAGCAACTACCTAGCACCCGAAATACACTCTGCGACTGCGTATTCGATGTTGCAGATGTACTTGCATCTGCTCGCTACACCGACCTAAACTCACTGTGCAAGGCAGTACAGGGGACTACCAGTTAGCCGTTGGGCGACCCCGAGGTAAAGAAAATTGCCTCGGATTACCCTCGGCCTGGCGTCAGGGGCTCGAATGAACCAGCCAATGGGTCTCGGTCGGCTCGGACTTATGGATAGGGACCGGCCTGAGCAGCATATCTACTCGCGGGAAACCGCGACGCGTTTCGTCATCGATGCGGTCGAAGCCACGGGCGCGGCCACTCGCGACGACTTCGATATCGACCGCATCGTCGCCACCGCACATGCCTTGGTGAACGATTGGGATTTCGACTCGATGCAACCGGAAGCCTTCTGGCGCATCGCGTCCAGCTGTATCCGGCAATGACACGGCAGCGGCCGCGCGTGGCCTACGGAGGCGATCCATGCCGAGCGACCGTCTGCCCACGCTGACGGTCGCCTCATCATCGGCCGCGATTACCTCAGCTCCGCGACCGCGTCCTTCAGCGCCGTGCGTGAGCGCCCCGGCGCCTCGGCCTGCACGCTGAGCCGGTCCATCACCTGCCGGTACAGCTCCAGATCCTGCTGCCGGTCCAGATACAGCGCACTGGTCAGCTGTTCCATATAGACGATATCGGGCAGTTCCTGTTCCGCGAAGCGGAGCATCGTGAACGAACTACCGGCGGCGGCATGGCCGCCCGCGGAGTACGTCAGCACCTGAATCGTCACGTTCGGGCGGGCCGACATCTCGATCAGGTGCTCGATCTGCGCCCGCAGCACGTCCTTACCGCCGATGGGCCGGTGCAGCACGGCCTCGTCGATCACGGCCCACAGCGTCGGACCGCCGCGGCGCTCGAGGATCTCCTGCCGACGCTTGCGCAGCTCGACCCGCCGCGCCGACTCGGAGTTCTCGTGGCCGAGCGCCACCACGGCGCGCATGTACTCCTCGGTCTGCAGCAGACCGGGAACCAGCTGCGCCTCAAAGGTTCTGATCGACTTCGCGGCGTGCTCGAGCCCGAGGTAGGTCTCGAACCACGACGGAAGAAGGTCGCTGTAACGATGCCACCAGCCCGGCTGGTTCGCCTGCCGGACCAGCTCCAGGAACATCTCACGCTGATCGGGATCCACGACGCCGTACAGCGTCAGCAGATCCCGAATGTCGCGTTCCTTGAATCCGGTGCGCCCGAGTTCGAGCCGACTGATCTTGGCATGCGAACCACGGATGTGCTCGCCCGCGCCCTCGCGGGTGATACCCGCGTCCTCGCGGAGTTTGCGGAGTTGCCCGCCGACCGCGATCCGAAGCGCAGTCGGACCACGGTCGGCTACAAGGGATTCCGCGTGGCCGATCCGAGCGGGTTCTGCGATCATGAGTCCTACTCCGATGTTCGACGATCACCGGCAGTGGGGTCTCGACCGCAATTCGTGGCGAACCACACCGCGCCGAACGCTAATGCTACCGCTCAGCCCGCCAAATCGTCGAACTCCCCACTCTTCGCGCCGCGCAGGAAAGCGTCGATCTCCGGGCGGGTGTAGACCAGCACCGCGCCCTCGGGGTCGCGCGAGTTGCGCACGGCAATCAGTCCGTTGGCCAGATTGGCCACTTCGACGCAGTTTCCGCTCGGGTTGCTGAACGAGCTCTTCCGCCAACTCAGTTCAGACGGGCGACCAACACCCATCGCAGTCGTATCGGTCATGGCTGTCTCCCTGCTAGATGTGTCGGCCCCGTCGCCAGGACGACGGGCCGGTGTTTGCATATGTTCGCGCAAATGTTCTTACAGTTGAAACCGACACTCAGACGATAGCACGCCAGTTGCCGGTGATCGACCCCTCCGATGTATCGGAACCATAAGAGCGCCAACACCTTTGATCTTGACCCGTCATCCACGCCCGTCGACGGGAAATGGGCGAAGCTTTCCATCCGACCGGTCTGTTCTGTCCGACACCCCGGTCTACGCCCGTGCAGATGTACTTGCATCTGCACAATGCAGCGGCCTAAACTCGGCCTCGACGAGAAATGGCCGGAGAGCGCCGGATCGTTCGGAAGCCCCGCGCCGCCACGTCGCGCTAGACGACGACCCTCCGCGAACGGCGTAAGGCATCTCATGAACCAGCTTCTGCAGTACTCCGGTACCCGCGCACCCGCAGCCGGCTCGGATGACTCCGACGACTGCGCCGACGAACCTCACGGCCTCAGTTACCCGCGGGCTCGCACGATTCTGCGCGCGCACGACCGCCATGTCGGCTGCCGCCAGTGGATCGCCGCGGCGGCCTTCCTCTCCGCGGGCCTCGACGACGAGTAGCCCCGGCCGTCAAGCCCGCTGAACGCCAAAGGTGCGGGCGGGCAAGGGGTTCGTGCCGTCCGCGGCCTCGATCCGGGTTCTACCATGGAGGGGGACGACTGCCGTCGCGCGGAACGAGCGCATCATGATCCTCCAAACCGCACACGAGATAATCCTGGCTCAGGTCATGAACCCGACGCCGGAGACGCCTCCGGCCGCGGACAAGATCCTGAAGCTGGTCCGATACTTCACATGGTTCGTCCTACTGTCCGGCACCACGGCCATCATCTACGCCGGTGGCAAGTTCGGCTGGGAGAAGTGGAGCGGCGGAAAGCTGGAATCGCCGAAGATGGTCGCGGGGGCACTGATCGGCGGGGTCCTGGCGACCAGCGCCGGAACGATAATGAATTCGATTCTGGGACAGTAGCTTTCGCCGCCACGGTGCGTGCCGACCTGCGCTGTCAGTTCCGCTCGGTCACACAGGCGATGACCGAGCCGGACCACGCGCCGATGGCGGTATTCCATGCCCGCCAGGCCCAGGCGGCGTCTCGGAGCGTGGGCCTGGTGGGCGACCTGGAACTGACCGACGCGCCGTGCGGCGAGGCGGCCGTGGCGATCGCCCTCGGCATCGTCGAACGCGCCGAGATCAGGGGCGAACCGCGGTAACCAGACTGACCAGTGTCGATACCAGCGCGCCCGACTGTTCCGGGCCAGGCGCCGGACGGCCGTGTGCGCGCAGGTAATCCGGGACGTCGATGCGCTCGGCGGTCCAGCCGCGCGCGGTGAACCAGGCGGCGGCCTCGCTGCGCGGCTCGTTGTAGATCAGCCGGAGCCACTCGCTGCCCGCGTTGTCCGCCTCGTCGGAATGCTCGGCCAGCGCGGCGGCTGCCTCCTCGGGCAGGGTCTGTATCTGCTCGATGGCCACCCGGCTGCCCGGCGCGCTCAGCGACGCGATCGCCTCGAACAACTGCTCCACGGCGGCCGCGGGCAGGTAGATGAGCAGCCCCTCGGCGAGCCACGCCGTGGGCGCCGACGGATCGAATCCGCTGTCGCGCAGTGCCCGCGGCCAGTCCTCGCGCAGGTCGACCGGCACTTCGCGCCGATCGGTGCGCGGCTTGTCGCCGTTGTCCGCCAGCACGTTCCGCTTGAACTCCAGCACCTGCGGTCGATCGAGCTCGTAGACGACGGTGCCGTCCGGCCACGGCAGGCGATAGGCGCGGGCATCCAGCCCGGCGGCCAGGATCACCACCTGCCGCACCTCGGCGGCCGTCGCGTCACGGAAGTAGTCATCGAAGTACTTGGTGCGGGCGACCTGGAATTCCTGGAAGTCCCGGCCGAACTCGGTCGCGGTGAGCGGATGCCCGGGCGCCTCCCCGTCGAGTAATGCCGACCATTCGTCTCCGGCGGCACGTAGAAAATCCTCGGCGAACGGATCTTCCGCCAGGGCCTGCTCGTCGTCGCCGCCCAGCGCTCGCGCCGCGGCGACGAACAGCGCGGTCGACCCGACCCCGGTCGTGATATCCCAGGCATCTCCCTCGGTACGCATGATCGACAACCTACCTGGCCCGCGCCGCGCGAGCATCCGGACATCGCCCAGGCTCGCCACGCAATCCCGGGACACGGCAGCGGCTTTGATCGACGGTAGCGGCGAACGAAGTCCTACCGGCGCGCCGCGGCGCTAGGCCGAGACGACGGGCGTTCGGTCGCGCAGCGCGGGACGATGGCCGATGGTGATCCAGCGCAGCACCCACTCGGCCGGACCGTAGCGGAAGCGGCGCAGCCAGAGCGCGCTGAGCGCCAGTTGCCCGCAGAAGATCGCGAACGCCAGCGCCAACAGCCCCGCCGGGGATACCGAACCCGCTGCGCCCAAGCCGATTCCGGTGAATATGAGCAGGCCGAAGACCGACTGCGCGAGATAGTTCGTCAGGGCGATCCGACCGGCCGGGGCCAGCGCCCGCCGCAGCACCGCGCCGCGCGGGTGGTGCATCACCCGCAGCAGGGTCGCCACGTACGCCGCCGACAGCAGCGGCGCACTCGCGATCCCCGCCGCCGAGGCGAGGGTGTTCGCCGGGCCGCCGCCGAGCGCGTACACCAGGCCGCCGATCGATCCCAGCGAGAACCCGGCGCACTGGATCCGGCGCAGCACCGCCTCGTCGCCGCGCACGCGGTCCAGCAGTCCGCGTCGTCCGGCGACCATGCCGAGCAGGAACATCGCCAGCGCGGTCGGCCCCTGCAGGGACAGCGACTGCGCCACCAGCAGGGGCAGCCCCGACAGGTTGTGGCCGATGACGTCGGACCATCCGCCCACCATCGCCTGCGTCTGCTCGGCCGCGTTGGCGCGCGCCGCGTCGGCCGACGGCAGGAACGACGAGGTGTCGACGAGGAGCCCGGCGGCCGCGGTGCACACGACGACGACGCCGAAGATCCAGCAGGCGATCCGGAGCGCCGTGCGGTCACCGACGCCCCGCAGCGCCAGCAGGATCAGGCATGCGACGGCATAGGTGGCGAGGATGTCGCCGCCGTAGATGAATACGATGTGCAACACCCCGAACGCGAACAGCCCGGCGATGCGTCGCAGCATGCGTGGCCGGAAGGTCGCCCCGGCCCGCGCGGCCGCGGCCATCTGCAGGGTGAAGCTGTAACCGAACAGGAACGAGAACAGCAAGTAGAACTTCATGCTCGCCAGCGCTTCGATCGCGCCGCGCACCGCCTCGTCCAATGCGCCGGAGTAGGCCGGATCGTCGACCAGATTGCCGGGATAACCCGAGGCCATGAAGGTGATGTTCACAACGAAGATGCCGAGCAGCGCGAACCCGCGCAGCGCATCGACATCCTGAATGCGCTGATGAGCCATTGATTTCCTCTCACAGGACCGGCGCGCGGCAATTACTATCTCATGGATACTTTCCATCGGATACTATATCGAATACGCGGTAGCTGCCAAGATGGATTTCGATGCGAGGAGATCAGCGGTGAGCGAGCAGGCGGTCCCGGCCGAACTGGCGCGACTGTGGCGCCTGCCCGCGCCGCAGCGCCAGGGGCGCCCGCCGGTCCTGGATGTGGATCAGGTCGTCACGGCCGCGATCGACCTGGCCGACCGCAGCGGGCTCACGGCCGTGACGCTCGAAAAGGTCGCGCAGACACTGGGTTTCACCAAGATGGCGCTCTACCGTCACGTCGGCTCGAAGGAGCAGCTACTGGAGCTGATGGCCGACGAGGCCATCGGCGCGCCCCCCGATATCCGCCGCACGCCCCGGCAGTGGCGGGCCGCACTCACCGAATGCGCGCTCGCCCTGCGTGAGCGCTACACCCGCCGCGGCTGGCTGTTGCACGTGCCGATCTCCGGACCGCCGCAGGGCCCCAACATGATCGGCTGGATGGAGGTGCAGCTGCGCGCGCTGCGCGGCGCCGATCTGGACGGGTCCACCAAGCTCGGCCTGCTGATGCCGCTCGGCGGATACGTGCGCCAGGCCTGCCTGACCGAGCAGCAGATGCTGGCGTCCCGCGGCGGGCGCGAGCAGGCCGACGTCGAGCACGAGTACGGCGCCGCACTCGCCCGGCTGATCGATGCGGAACGCTTTCCGGAGGCCGCGAAACTGTTCGCCGCCAACCCTTTTCCGGAGTCGGTCGAGCCGGACCACGACATGGCGGCCGCGGATTTCCGCTTCGGGCTGGATATCGTTCTCGACGGCATCGGGGCGGCGCTCGCTCGCGGCCGCCGGTGAGCCGGTCAGGACGTCGGCGGCAGCAGCGGTGGCGTGAAAACCTCCTCGAGCGGCGTCGGCCCGGTGTAGCGCCGACAGTTGCAGCCGACCCACGCGCGCAGCCCGTGCCCGGTCTTGCGGAATATCTCGGCATGGCAGTTGCCGGACTCCCGGTCGTGCAGCGCCAGATCATGACCGCACCCGCAGCGTGCGGACGAATTGGCCGGGCGCCTGCCGCGAGTTATCCGGCCGCAGGCCCAGCCGACAGCGAGCAGCCCGCCGCCGACGGCGAGGCTGAGGGGATCGAACATGGGAACAGTATACGTATACGCATAGAGATTCGTCACCGGAGAATCGTGGATGTGTCGCCCCGCGCGGGGTATCACCAAGCGGTGAGGAGGTGATACCGATGATCGACGACGTCGAGAAGCGCTGGCACGACCCCGACATGTTCCGCCGGGCCGCCGCCTACGTCGCCGGCGTGCTCGCGATCGCCGTGCTGGTCGGCGCGGCGGTCTCGATCTGGGCCGGTCGCCGTGAAGCATGCGCGGCCGCGGCGAGCAACTTCTGCGATACCGCCTCCCGCGCAACGATTCTCGCGGCGCCCGGCACGGTCTTGACGATAGGGACGGTGGGCGCCTTCATCGCCACGTACCACGTGTGGAAACAGCACCGCGCCTGGCCGATCTGGCAGGGAGCGGGCTGGTTCCTGATGACGGTGACCCTGGCCTTCCTGGCCCTGGGTGCGACGGTGGCCGGAGGCTGAATCGCCACCGGCCACCGCTGCGTCCAATTGCGTTATCAGGCGGCGCTTGCCGTGTCGCGACGGTGCACGAGCTTGTTCACGATCGGGTATCCCACGCAGACGAGCACCGCCCAGACCGCGCCGACGATGAGCGCGGTGCGGCCGCTGTCGGTGAAGAACAGCAGTACCACGACCAAGCCGAGGAGCCCGAGGGCGAGCGCGGTCGTGACCGGTGCGCCGGGCAGCCGGTAGTCGCTGGCCGGAAGTTCCCCGCGCCGGACTTTGGCCCGATACAGGAAGTGGCAGACCAGGATCATGCCCCACACGAAGATGATGCCCATGGTGGATACCGAGGTGATGTAGGCGAACGCCTTGTCCGGGGAGATCACGTTCACGATCACGCCGATCACCATCATCGCCGCCGACACCACGATCCCGGCGTAGGGTACCTGCCGTTTACTCAGACCCGACAGCGACGCGGGGGCCTCCTCGCGCAGCGACAGGCTGCGCAGCATCCGCCCGGTGGAGTAGATGCCGGAATTGCACGACGACAACGCCGCGGTCAGCAGCACGAAGTTGATCAGACCGGCCGCGCCCGGAATGCCGATCTGCGCGAACACCTCCACGAACGGACTACGGCCCTCGCGGAATTCGGTCCAGCTCACCACCGACATGATGATGATCAGCGCGCCCACATAGAACAGGCCGATGCGCAACGGCAGGGTGTTGATCGCCTTCCGCAAGGTCTTGCGAGGGTTCTCGGCCTCGCCCGCGGTCACGCCCACCAATTCCACACCCACATAGGCGAACACCACGATCTGCAATGCCAGCATCGCCTGCCCGAACCCGTTCGGGAACACCCCGCCGTGCTCCCACAGGTTGGTGACGGTGGAGTGGTCGGTGTGCCCGAATCCGAAGGCCAGCACGCCGATTCCGATCGCGATCATGGCCACGATCGCGGTCACCTTGATCGCGGAGAACCAGAACTCGCCCTCACCGAAGATCCTCACCGAGATCAAGTTCGCCGCGAACAGGACACCGAGCACCACCAGCGCCGTCAACCACTCCGGCACCGCGAACCAGTACTTCACGTACTTGCCCGCCACGGTGATCTCGGCCATGCAGGTCGCCACCCACACCGCCCAATAGGTCCACCCGGTCACGAAACCGGCGAAGCGGCCCAGGAATTCGTTGGCGTACTCGGCGAAGCTGCCCGACACCGGGCGGTAGGTCAGCAACTCGCCGAGCGCCCGCATGATCACGAAGATCGCGAGCCCGGCGGCCAGGTAGCACAGGATCAGCGCGGGCCCCGCCTGCTCGATGGCGCCGCCCGCGCCGTAGAACAAGCCGGTGCCGATCGCGCCGCCGATAGCGATCATCTGGATAGTGCGCGGGTTCAGGCCACGCTTGTAGCCCTCTTCCTCACCCGCGGTCGCGAGAGGTGGCGCGCTCGGCGCCGCCGTATTGCGGTCGGTCGTCATGACCGGCACGCTACCGCGACCTTGTTAACGGTGTTTTGCCGCCATCGTGACTCACCGCACAGGCGCGGGGGTTGTCAGAAGATAGTTGTAAATCCACAATCATTGTGTGCTTACAACTACCGCGGGGTTGAGCGCACGCCGGAAGACCATCGTGCTGGTGACGTGTTGCCTGAGCCTGCTGATCTCGTCCATGGACGCGACGATCGTCAACGTCGCGATCCCCACCATTCGCCTCGATATGGACGCCTCGCTGTCGCGGCTGCAGTGGATCGTCGACATCTACACCCTCACCCTCGCCAGCCTGCTGATGCTGTCGGGCGCGGCCGCGGACCGGTTCGGGCGCAAGCGGGTGTTCCGCATCGGGCTGGCCACCTTCGCCGCCGGATCGCTGCTGTGCAGCCTGGCGCCCAGCATCGAGGTGCTGATCGGGGCGCGATTCGTGCAGGCGCTCGGCGGGTCCATGCTCAACCCGGTGGCGATGTCGATCATCACCACCGTCTTCACCGGCCGGGTCGAGCGGGCCCGCGCGATCGGGGTGTGGGGCGCGGTCGTCGGCATCTCGACCGCGCTCGGCCCGATGGTCGGCGGCGGATTGATCGATACGCTGGGCTGGCAGTCGGTGTTCTGGATCAACCTTCCGATCTGCGCGATCGCGTTCGTGCTGACCACGATCTTCGTGCCGGAGACGAAATCGCGCACGATGCGCGGGATCGACGGGGTCGGGCAGGCACTGGCCATCGTCGTCATGTTCACGCTCGTCTTCGGGCTGATCGAGCGGCAGCCGCTGGTGTTCGCGGTGACGGCGGTCGCCCTGGCGGCGTTCGTATTCCACGAGTGGCGGCATCCGTCGCCGTTCATCGATCTGCGGTTCTTCCACAGCGTGCCGTTCAGCTCGGCCACTGTGATCGCGGTGTGCGCGTTCGCCGGGCTGGGCGCCTTCCTGTTCAGCGCGTCACTGTATCTGCAGGACACGCGGCACTATTCGGCGGTGCACACCGGGCTGCTGTACCTGCCGATGGCGATCGGCATGCTGATCTTCTCGCCGCTGTCGGGACGGCTGGTCGGGCGGTACGGCACGCGGCCCTCCCTGCTCGCGGCCGGGACGTTCATGACGGCCGCCGCGATCCTGCTGACGGGCCTGCGCGCCGACACCGCCGTATGGGAGCTGATCATCATGTTCGCGGTGTTCGGCATCGGGTTCGGCATGGTGAACGCGCCCATCACCACCGCGGCCGTGAGCGGGATGCCGACCGACCGCGCGGGGGCCGCCGCGGCGCTGGCCTCCACCAGTCGCCAGGTCGGCGTCAGCATCGGTGTGGCATTGGGTGGCCTGCTGACCGGCGCGAGCCTGTGGTGGGTGCTGGCCGCGCTCGCCGCGAGCATCGCCGTCCTCGGCGTCGCCGCCAACACCGCGTGGGCCGAGCGGTCCCGCGACCGGGTCGCCCCATTGCTCGAACAGAAGGTCCTCGCCAGTGTCGGATAGCCACCCGCCGGACGCACCGACCGCCGACGAGGTCTGGCGGCTGCTCACCCACATCGCGTGGGAGACGCGCGATCAGTGGAAGCGGGCGGTCGTCGCGCGAACCGGCATGCCGTTCAGCAGGATTCGGGTGCTGCGCCGGTTGCGCCAGGGGCCGATGACGGTGAAGGAGCTGGCGCACGCCGCCACCATGGACGCGCCCGCGACCACCGTCAATGTCAACGACCTCGAGGAGCGCGGCCTGGTGGTGCGCGAGATCGATCCGGCGGACCGCCGCTCGAAGCTGGTGTCGATCACCGATGCCGGGCGCGCGGTCCTGGCCACCGCCCTGGCGACGCCGGATCCCGCACCGGAGTCCCTGAGCACCCTCTCCCCCACCGACCTGTGCAGCCTGCGGGACCTGCTGCGCAAGCTCGAGCACTGAGCGAGCCGGTTATTCCTGCTGATCCAAGGCCGTCAGCACCTGGTGCACCAGGTCCGCCATGTCGGCGCATCCGTCGACGGTCATCCCGTCCTCGTCGGGGCCCAGCGGCTGCCGGATGGCCAGTTGCGAATCCAGCATCTGGACCCGCATGAAATGCCCACTCCGCGTGGTCAACCGACGCTCCAACTCCGCACGCGGCACCTCCAGGTCGACGAAGAACACGCCGGGAGCCGCGGCTCGCAGCCGGTCCCTGTACACGTGTTTCAGCGCCGAACAGCCCGTCACGCCGCCGACGTGCCGTGCCAGCCAGGCGCCGACCGCATCGAGCCAGGGCCACCGATCGTCATCGTCGAGCGGGATCCCCGCCGACATCTTGGCGACGTTGGCCGCCGGGTGGAATTCGTCGCCGTCGGCGTACTCGACGCCCAGCGCCGCGGCCAAGCGCCCGCCGACGGTCGTCTTACCGGCGCCTGACACGCCCATCACGACGATTGATCGCTTGTCGACCATGCGCCCGACACTAGCCCCGCCGAGCCGGGGCACGCTCGGCTACCGGCGGGTTCAGGACCGTGACGCACCGCCGCGATCAGGTCTGGGGCCGGGCGCCGGCCTCCTCTAGGCTCGACAGGGTGGCGGAGGAGAAGACACCGGAGTGGGCGCCCAGCGCGGCGTCCGGCTTCGAACTGGGCACCGACGGACCCGATGTGATCATGGTCGGCATCGACGGATCCGACGCCTCGTGGCGCGCCGCCGCCTATGCCGCCGGTCTCGCACGGCGCCAGAGCGCGCTGCTGGCAATGGTTTACGTGCAACCGTGGATGGCGATGGCGGGCGCCTACGGCGCCGATGTGCAGGGCGTCACCGCGGAGATGGCCGACGATCTGGCCCGGCAGATTCAGGAGCACGCCGAACGCGTCCGCGACGTCTACGCGACGCGCTGGAAATTTCTCACCCGGCGCGGCGACCCGTATACCGGATTGGCCAGTGCGGCAGACGAACTCAAGGCGGACGCAGTGGTAGTCGGAGCATCGGAGAAGGCGGGGCACCGGCTCGTGGGCTCGGTCGCGGTGCGGCTGGTGAAGGCCGGGCGCTGGCCGGTCACCGTCGTGCCCTGAGCCCGACCGCGGCGAGTTTCCACCGGCCCGTCCGCGTTTGACCGGCCCAACTGCGGGAACCCGCCGGAACAGTCTCGAGGAAAGGGTTCTCGTCATGATCATTCGCCGACTCGCCCGCCCGCTGTTGGCCACCACCTTCGTCGTCGACGGGGTCGATACGCTGATGCACCCCGAGCCGCGAACCAAGGTCGCGGCGACACTGGTGGCGCGCGGCGAGCAGAAACTGTCACCACAGCTGGCCGCGAAGCTGCCCGGCGATCCGGGACAGATGGTGCGCGTCAATGCCGCGGCCCAGGTCGGGGCCGGAGTGCTGCTGGCGATCGGCCGGGTGCCGCGGCTGTCCGCGCTGGTGCTGGCGGCGACGGTCATCCCCGCCACCGCGACCGAACAGGATTTCTGGAACGAGTCCGATCCGGACCGCCGCGCCACCAAGCGCGTCGCGTTCCTCAAGGACCTCGGGCTGCTGGGCGGGCTGATGATCGCCGCGGCCGACACCGAGGGCAGGCCGTCGCTCGGCTGGCGCGGCCGCCGCGCCGCCCACCGCGCCGCCACCGCCCTACCACTCGGCTCCGGCGAGGCATGGCGAGACCGCCTGCAGCAGCAGGCCGTCCACGGCCGCGACCTGGCCCTGGCCGCCGCCGCCAGGACCGCCGAAGCCGCCCAGGACCGCGGCACGGACCTCGCGGAGACGGCCCAGCACCGCGCCGCCGAACTGGCGCAGACGGCCCAGCAGCACGGAGCGGAACTGGCCGCGGCCGCCCAGCATCGCACCGAGAGACTGGCCGACCGCGCCAGGCACCGTGGCAGCGAACTAGCCGAGGCGGCAGAGCACCGCGGCGCCGACTGGGCCGAGAAGGCCAGGCACCTCGGCGCGGATGCCGTCGAGACCGCGCAGCATCGCGCCGAGGAACTCGCCGAACGAACGAAGCACCGCGGTGGCGCAGTGGCCGAAACGGCGGCGCAGCGCGGGGGTGAGTGGGCCGAGCGGGCCAAGCGCCGCGGGGCCGATCTCGCGGAGACGGCGCAGCATCGAGGCGGCGAATATGCCGATCTCGCAAGGGAACACGGGAATGAGCTGGCCGCGGCGGCGCGCCGCGGGGGCGGCCGGCTGAATCGGACTCGGACGCGGGGCGGCGGCACGGACTGGGCCGCGAAAGCCGAACGGCGCCGGGCCGAACTGACGCGGACCGCGCAGCGCCGGGGCGGTCACGCCGAACGGCGCCGGGCCGAACTCGCCGCCGCCGGTCGGCATCGGGGCCAGCACCTCGCGGAGACCGCGCGCAAACGCGGCGCCGAACTGCTGGAGACCGCGCAGGATCGCGGTTCCGAACTATTGGAAGTGGCACAGGATCGCGGTTCCGAGTGGGCCGGGGCGGCCCAGGAGCAGGGCGCGGATCTCACCGCCCGCACCCGGCGCCGCAGTCGCAAGCTGGCCCGCCGCGCCCGTCAGCGCAGCCGAGAACTCGCGGACGCCAACCGCGACCGCGCCTGGACCCTCGCCGCCGAAGCCTCCGAACGCGCCGCCGACCTGGCCGACCGCGCCAAGGAACGCAGCACCGACCTGGCGCACCGCGCCGAGGCCCACCGCTCCCCCCGCCGCCGCTTCCTCCGCCGCCGTTAACGCGCGATTCCCGCACCCGTCGCCCGTTCCCGCACCCGTCGCAAGTGATGGAAAGCGTGCGGGAAGGGCCACGGGGTGCGGGAATCGCGACTAGACGCGGGTGAGTTCGAAGAGGCGGAAGGGGCGGCCGGTGGCCAGGCGCTGTTCCATGGTGTAGCCGGGCCAGTAGGCGACCGCGCGGTGCCAGGCGCGGTCGCGTTCCGAGCCGGTGAGGCGGCGCACGTGAACCTTGAAACGTTCTCCGCCACTGTGGATTTCGGCGTGGTCGGCGGCGGCGAGGTTGGCCGACCAGGCCGGATGTTCAGGGCGTCCCCAGTTCGATCCGACCAGGAGATAGCTGCCGGGCCCGTCGGGGACGTACAGCAGCGAGACCGTGCGCGGCAGGCCGGTCTTGCGCCCCGGCACGGTCAGCTCGATCGAGGGCAGTCCGGCCAGGTCCAGCACGCCGCGACGTCCGCGGCTGAGCCTGCGCACGATGCGTTCCACGACGGCGACGGCGGGCGCGGCCCGCATCACCGCTGGGCGGCGTGCGATGGCGCGCCCCACGACGGGCAATGGGTTCCTCGGCACCCTTTCACCGTATAGGCATACGGTTTCGGGTCGGCCGCCCGGGCGTCACCGCGCGGCAATCCCGAACTCGCGGAGGACGTCCGGCGTCTCGCTCCCGACTCGCGGTCCCCGCCAAGCCGTTTGAACCGCATCGCCGGGGGCATTGCCACAACACACCATCCGACAACGTTTGGGATTGTCATGATTGTTCTCATCGGACTGATCGTGCTCATCGCCGCGGTCGCCATCGGCGTCGCCGCGGTATCCGCCAATCTCGGCGACGGTCATCTGCTGTCGCCCGAGTTCACCGTGTTCGACCAATCGTTCGCGGGCTCGCAGGGCGAACTCTTCGCGGCCGGGGCCGCTGTCGGCGCGGCCGGAATGCTCGGCCTCGCACTGGCACTGTCCGGCGCGCTCACCGCCGCCCGGCGTAATGCCAAGGTGCGCAAGGAGCTTCGCCGATCACGCCGCGACGCCGCCGCCCCGCGCGGCACCGAACCGATGCGCCGATCGGCCTCCGAGCGTCCCGCCCGGTCGTTGGCACGGCTGTTCCGGCGGCCGCCGACCGCGGGCACCCCGCACACCAGCCCGCACGCCCGATCACACGGCTGACAGAACAGGTGGAACCATGATCATCCTCGGAATCCTGCTGATCATCGCGGGATACCTGCTGAGCATCCCGATCCTCACCACCATCGGCATCGTCCTGGCCGTCGTGGGCGCGGTGCTGGTGCTGCTGGGTGGGGTCGGCCGCCCCGTCGGGGGCCGACGCCACTACTTCTGACCGACCTCCGCCATGAGGAACTCCGCCGAACCCCCGCACGCCGCCGGGCGGGCCATGGCGAGCCATCTCGAGGCTGCACTGCGGGCGAGCGTGGAATCGTATATTTGTCCGGAATGCGGCAATTCGTAAAGAACCTCACCGCGGCCGTCGATAGGCTGTGAGCATGCTGTCGATCTGCGCAGTCCGGCACGGCCAGGATCCGTTCTACGCGATCAATGCCGACGCCACCCACGATGCGGCGAGCACGGTGAAGGCGGCGGTGCTGGCGGCGTTGTATCGCAGCGGTACGGACCTCGATGTCGCGGTGCCCGTGCACGATCGGTTCGCCTCGCGGGTCCCGGGGCGGTGGTTTCACATCCGCCCGGACGACGACAGCGATCCGATTCCGTGGCGGCGCATCGGCGGCCGGGCGACGGTGCGCTGGCTGGCCGAGCGGATGATCACGCACTCGTCGAATCTCGCCGCCAATCTCTGTGTCGAACGCATCGGCCTGGAGCGGGTCACCCGGATGTGGCACGACATGGGCATGTCCGGCGCCCGGATGACCCGACTGCCCGAAGACGATCCCGCCCGCGAGGCCGGAGCCACCAATCAGGTGACGGCCGCGGGTCTGGCGCGGCTGCTCTTGGCGCTGCGTCCCGAGGAGCTGACGGTGCTGGAGCGCAACGCCTTTCGCGACGACCTGCCGGCCGGCCTGCCCGCGGGCGCCCGCATCGCCGTCAAGAACAGCTGGGGGCGCCGCCTACGACATAGCGGCGCGCTCGTCTTCCCTCCCGACGCCCCGCCGTACGCTCTGGCCGTCTGCTACACAGGCCCGCTCGCGAACGGTCGGGCAGTCGGCGACCCCGCCGCCCGCCTGCTGGCTCGCGTGTCCACGCAGGTCTGGTCGCGGCGTCGGTACTGAGCGCCTCTGATCAGACTCTACAAGCGAAATACCCTGCGCGCGTTGCCTTCCAGATACAGCGCCCGCACCTCGTCGTCGAGGCCGAGCTGGTCGAGCCCGTCGAGGGCGTGGCCCGGCGTGATCATGGGGAAGTTCGACCCGAACAGCACCCGGTGGCGGCCGGTGCCCGTCCGCAGATACGAAACCAGTTCCGGCGGTAGCCGTTCGGTGGTGTAGGCGGAGGTGTCGATCACCACATTCTCATGTTTGCGCGTGACCGCGATCATCTCCTCCGTCCAGGGGTAGCCGACGTGCCCGCACACAATGGTCAGTTCCGGGAAGTCCAGCGCCACCCGGTCGATATACGGTATCGGCCGCCCGGTCTCCGACGGCCGCAGCGGACCGGTGTGCCCGACCTGGGTGCAGAACGGGACCCCGAGTTCGACGCACTCGGCGAACAGCGGGTAGAAACGCCGATCCGTGGGCGGGGTCTCCCACAACCACGGCAGCACCCGCAATCCCTTGAAACCCTCGTCGCGCACCCGGCGGCGCAGCTCGCGTACGGCCTCCATGGGCCTGCGCAGGTCGACCGAGGCGATCCCCGCCAGCCGATCCGGCGCGGCCGACACGCACCGCGCCACCTCGTCGTTCGAGATCAGCGCACCCTCCGGCGCGTGCCAGGCGGTGATGAGCGCCCGGTCCACTCCCCCGGCGTCCATGGCGTCGAGGGTCACCGACAGCGGAATCGGCCCGGTGGGTATCGTGCCGCCGGTCCAGCGACGTAGCGCCGCGAACATATCCTGCGCCAGGAATTCGGCGGTCGGATGCTGAGCCCAGACGTCGATCGTCATGGCGCGCACTCCCTTTCGTTACACGGCTTGCAAACCTGCCCACGCCGCCGCGCCGAGCGACGCGGCGAAACCGGTGGGACGCTTCCTGACCCGCCCCGCGAGCCACAGCTTCGCCGTCTCGTGCGCGGGCGCGAAGGCGATGGCGTACAGCAGATTCGGGTCCACGGCCTCGGACAGCACACCGGACATCTGCTGTTCGCGGAGCCAGGCGCGCAGGCGACGGCCGAACTCCCGATTGATCCGACGCAGCGGCTCGCGACCGCGCGCGCTCGCGGCCACGGTGTCGCGGTGGGCGATCACCAGACGCGCCGCACGCGACTGCTCCTCGTACCACCGCAGTTCGTAGGCCACGAGGGCCTTGACCGCCGACGCCGCATCGGCTCGGGCCTCCAGTGTCTCGAGGACACCGGCCTGGAAGCCCGCGAGCGCGTCCACCACCAGCACCGCCAGGACGCCGTCCTTCGCGCCGAAGTGGTGATAGAGGGATCCGTTGCTCACCCCGGACGCCGCGGTCAGCTCCGCGATCGACACCGTGGCGTAGCCGCGGACGTCGAAAAGCTCCGCCGCCGTGGACAATACGGCGTCACGCGCATCGGAACGGGTCGATGGTGTGCTCATTAGAGCATCACTCTAGAACGTCGCTCCAGGAGCGCGCAAGGACCCGTGTCCCGGGGCGGCCCGCACGACGGGGCGGCGGCGGGAGAGAATCGACCCGTGAGCGCATCACCGTTGATCCTGCTGCACGGCGTCGCCATGTCCGGACGTGTGTGGGACGGCCTCGTCCCCGCCCTGGCTCGCCACCATCACGTCATCGCACCCACGCTGCTCGGCCATCGCGGCGGGACGCCCCCTCCGCACCGCCCGGTGGACATCGGCGATCTCGTCGACGACATCGAGCGACGCATGGACGAACGGGGCTGGGAGACCGCCCACATCGCGGGTAACTCGCTCGGCGGGTGGATGGCGATCGAACTCGCGCGTCGTGGCCGGGCGCGCAGCGTCTGCGCCCTCTCCCCCGCGGGTTTCTGGACCGCGGGCGAAGCCAACCACAGCGGCGGGACATCGATCATCGCCCGACTCGCGACGATCACCCGGCTCACGCGCCCGCTCGCGCCGCTCGGCCTGCGTTCGGCTGCCGTGCGCCGCACCGCGTTTCGTGACATCTGCGTGCACGGCGACCGGCTGACCACACGCCAGGCCCTCGGCATCGCCGACGATCTGCTGGCCTGCCCGATACTCGGCGACATGCTCGACACCGGATCCGAGATCGCGCCGCTGGACCCGCTGCCGTGCCCGGTGACGCTGGCCTGGGCGGTCGCCGACCGCCTGTTGCCGATCTCCGTGAACGGCGCCGTAGCACGAGACAGGCTGCCGCGGGCGCGGTTCGAGATTCTCGGCGGCGCCGGTCACGTGCCGATGATCGACGCGCCGCGGCGGGTGGTGCGCGCGATCCTCGACACCACCGGCGCGCTGCGGGACGGCAGTCTCAGCCGACCGTGAATTCGGCCGAGGTACCGGTGAACCGCGCGATGCGCCCGTCCACGTCCCTGCTGTCACCGGTGTACTCGATGCGGTAGCGCCCGGATTCGGCGTGCTCGGGCACCGTCCACCGGATCTCGACCACCGAGCCCGCGGGCTGCCCGTCCGGGCGGGCCCAGTGCAGTTCGGTGCACCAGTCGTTATCGTCGAATTCCCGACGCCAGCCACCGCCCGCGCTGCGCCGCACCTCGAAATAGGTTCCGCCGGTGTGGAAATCGTTGTTGGGCTGGGCTCCGACGAACCTCACCGAAACGGTCTGTCCCGCTGCGTAGTTCGGTTCCGGCTGGGTCAGGACGTCACCGAATGCCCGCCCGGGAGCGGGTGCGTCCGGAGGCACCGCGGGCAGCAGGTTCGGCTGCGCCCCGGAGGTCCAGTCCAAGGGCGCCGGGCCCCGGCCGAGGTCGACACGCGCCGCCAAAGCCCGTGCCAGACGGTCGAATTCCTGCATATACGCCGACAGCGTCCAGCGGCCGTACAGCGTCTCGCCGCCTTCGTACTGCTGTGAGACGTACTCCTCGGGCGTGGTCACGTATCCGTTGTAACCGTTGGCGTAGCCCTGCAGCAGCACGTTCTCCACCGGTACCGACAGCGCCCCGGCGACGATCCGCCGGATTCGCAGTCCCGACACCACGGTGTACTCCGCGGGGCCGGAGGCGAGCACCAGGTCGCCGATGCGCATGATCTGGATCGGCACCACCAGCGGCACCCACGGTCGCGGCGGCAGGATTCCCAGCGGTGCGACGATCATCTTGGGCGCCTGGGCATCCCGCATCCACTGCTCGATCGGCGCGTCCACGCCGCCGAGCGCGCCCACCACCGGATTCGTGTCGCCCTCCCGCAGGAAGGGCAGTTGGGTCTTCCAGTTGTCCTCGGAACTGGTGGCCGCGGCCGCCGTCCCCATCATCGCCGGGGAGGTGCGGGCGGGTTTGCCGTCTGGGGTGTAGGCGCCGTCGATCGCGGTGTCGCCCATGTCCACATAGCGCAGCACGGCGTCGACGCCGCCGCTGCCCATCGGGCGCGCCGACGCGAAAGCCGCACGCCCGGCCCGATATTGGCGCTCGCCGATGAGCGCGCAGTTGGCGCGGTTGTCGTCGGTCGGACCGGACGGATGCCACGGCGTGAGGTTCAGATTGGGCGTCATATCTCCCGCGTTGGTCTGCGCGAACGCCGCCACGAAGCTCGGCGGGCCGTCCAGGTGCCGCACCCCCATCTCGTCGTGCTCCCAGCGGTAGCTGGCGTAGCCCTTGTTGTCGACCGAGATCAGCGTGTTGTGGTCGGTGAGCGAGGTGCCGTGGGTGGCGAACCAGGTGATCGCGCCGACGTCCCTGCCGCCCTGGCGCAGTCGCAGCACCGTCACCTGCGGGTCGATGGCGTTGGGCAGTTCCGCCCTGTCGTCGGCGGGGTTCAGCTCGAAGGCCGCCCGCGAGCGATTGGCGCTGGCGTCGTGCAGTTCGCCGTGGCCCAGTAGGACGGTGCCGGGCGCCAGCCGCTCGTGCGCGGCCGCGATCGCCGCGACGATCCCGTTCACCTCGGCGTCGTGCGAGTTCTGCTGAAAGCCGTAGGCGGCAAGGGAATACGCGTACTCGCGCGCGGTGCCGCCGCAGGAGTTGTGGTTGTGCGTGGCGTTGAGGTTCACATTGCGCTCGGTGTAGAGCGTGCCGAACCGCTGCGCCAGTCGCCGCAGCACCGCGAGGTGGACCGACTGGAACAGGCAGGCGATATCGGCGTTGACGAATACCACCCGGTCACCGGTCGCCCGGTCGACCACGATGTAGGCGCGGGCCCAGCAGCGCATGAGCAATCCGGTGGCCACCTGGTCCAGCTCCGAATACCCCATCATGCCCTGGCCCGCGACCGCGCCGGTCACATCGGCCATGCCGCAGCCGATCAGATAGCCCTGGCCGTCACCCGCGTGGGAGACCGGTTGCGCCGCAGCGGGATTCCCGCCCGCCGCGCCCGCGGCGAATGTGGCGGCCGCGGCACCGGCCAGCATGGATCGCCGGGAAACCGCCACGGCCGCTCCTTCGGTCCCGGGGCACAAGCGGCTACCGATCGGTAGCGAGCCCGTCGCCCACGCTGAATGCATCGTTCACGGAAGCGTACTGGACAATCGTCCAGCTTGCTGGCAGCACGCGGTAAGTATCGGCCTCACCGGCACCGATACCTACACAACACGCCCGACCCCGCACCCCAAAAGCAGGTCCGGCCAGGTACACCGACCACTTCCTCGCTCCCACTCCACCTCATTCCGGCGCCGCTCTCCCCCTTCGCCCCGGGCGCCGCTCTCCCCCGTCACCCCGGGCGCCGCTCTCCCCCTTCACTCCGGGCGCCGCTCTCCCCCTTCACTCCGGCATCGCTCTCCCACGTCACTCCGGCACCGCTCTCCCCGTCACTGCGGCACCGTCTCCCCCCGTCACCCCGGCACCG
>NZ_BAAGSM010000040.1:0-178331 GCF_054782435.1 Nocardia thraciensis | reverse complement strand
CATCACCCACCTGTCCCACGCCGCCCGAGCACCCATCACCGCCACCATCGTCACCGCCGGAACCGACACCATCCCCACCGCCGCCGACCAAGCCCACCAACTCCTCGACATGGTCGCCCGCCTACACTCCGAACCCGCCCTCTACCGCTTCGACGACCTCGCCCTCGAATACCAACTCACCCGCCCCGGACCCGGACGCGAATACCTCGGCTCCCTCCTCGACCCCCTCGACCACCACCCCGAACTCCTCGACACCCTACAAACCCACATCGCCCACAACCTCAACCGCCAACGCACCGCCCGCCTCCTCCACGTCCACACCAACACCGTCGACTACCGACTCAAACGCATCAGCCAACTCACCGGCTTCGACCCCACCCAAGCCAGCGGACTCTGGTACCTCCGCTCCGCACTCGTCGCCCGCAGCTACGGCGACTGAGCGTCACCGGCCGCGCCGGTGCTGAATCGCGGCGACGTACGCCCGCGAGACCGTCGAGGTCAGCACGTCGAGAATGTCGACCAGGAAGGCCCGGTCAGCGAGCGGATCCGCACCGGCGTACGCCCCGGAGGGAGCGATCCGGTCCAGGCTCACCTTGACGCCGCAGTGAATCGCGTGCTGGACCGCGTCTATCGGCACGCCGTCGCGCGCCCAGTCGGCGGCCGCGTCCTCGAGCCGGTGCAGCGCCTGCGTCGCCGCCGCCTCGGTGGCGTCGAGCAGCACGATCGCGAGCTCGAAACCCAGTCGCATGACCGCGGTCGGATCCGATCTCCCTGTGCCCCAACCACTTTCCGGCGTCCCCTGCCGCGGATGCTCGGATTCGCCGGAGCCGTCCGGGGAATCGGCGTTGCCGGAATCGTTGCTTCGCATAGCGCTCCTCCGTCCACCGCGCCCCTTCGCAGCACCGAAAGTATCTGGGACACGCGACGAATACGAGCACTCCACAGCGGTTGACACAAACCTCCGAACGACGACGCGCCGGGTTTGTGACCGATCCCAAGACCGAACTCTAGTGCACCCGCCCGGAATCGGGTTTCAGCCGACCCTCTTCCACCAGAGTCTGATACGCCGCCCGCTTGCGCGGGCATTCCTCGCGGCGACAGCCCCGGTGGCGCTGCATCGCCAGATGCGCGTCGCTCACCGACATAGGCTCGTCCGGCGCCTCGTGCGGCCAGCCGATCGGCCATACGGACACGTCCACTGTGTCTCCTCCGGGGGCGCACGCCCCTCGCGCACTTTCGGATTCGGCCGAATCGCGCTGCGGCGGACGGAAGCCCTGCCACAGCGCGACCGCCGAGAGCGCGATCACCGCGCCGCATACCACGACGACGGCAGCCAATCCCATCACGACGAACTCCGGCCTTCGGGCATGGCTAGTCGTCGTCCAGCCCGGCGGACAGGTATGCCACCGCCGCCAGCCACTGAGCACACGACATCGTGTGCTCGGCGCTGAGAATCCGACGCGCGAGGGCGTCGGTCAGCTCCCCGTCCAGGTCGCGGCAATTCCGCCCCTCGCCCAAATGGCAAGGCGCGCAACACCTTCGCGTGGTAGTCGTCATGCGACTCCCCCTCCGCCGAGACGCTGTCGAGTACCGACGACGACGCCCGCTACATACTGAAACTGTGATATTCTTAACGTGATAGATGTTAGCGTGATTATCACGTTAACGAAAGAGGTTGGGGCGGAAGGGGTTCAGGGCGTACCGGCTCCGCCGCACGCCCATCGTCATGGGTACGCGATTACGCACGGCGCGGAAACTGCTGCTGGGCCGCGAGATCGAGCACATGATCAATACGGCGGGCCTCAGCCAGAACGAGGCAGCCAAGATCATCGAGACCAGCCAGAGCCGTATCGCCATGCTCACCAACGGCGCCAGTTCCATCACCGTGGGCGATCTGGAGCGGCTGGCCACGGAGCTCGGCTTCACCGACACCGGATATCTCGACACCCTCAAGGAATTGCGCCGCGACAACCACAAGCGCGGCTTCTGGAACAGCGGCTACCGTCGCGCCTACATCGAAGAACTCCGCCTGCTGGTCGACCTGGAGGCCCACGCCAGCCTGCTGCGCGTCGCCGAGGCCGAGATCATGCCCGGACTCATCCAGTGCGAGTCCTACATTCGCGCCCTGCACGAACCCGAACATCCCACCGAGCCGGATCCCGACCAGGTCACCGTCGAGGATTCGGTGCAGGCGCGGCTGGCCCGGCAGCAGATCCTGACCGAACCGCAGTCACCGGAATTCCGCGCGATCCTGTCCGAATCGTGCCTGCGCCGCGAGTACGGCGGCCGGGCCGTCATGGTCGAGCAGCTCGAACATCTGCTGGCGCTGTCCCGGCGGCCCAATATCCTGCTGCAGGTGCTGCCGTTCACCGTCACCACCCACGGCGCGGGCATGGAGGACCGGTTCACCCTGATCCGGGTGCCCTCCCCGGGCGCGGCGGGCGACCTGGACATGGCGATCGTGGAGAGCCAGGGCGATATTCGCTATATCGATGACAAGCCCGCCGTCACCGCGCGCGAGGCGGTGTGGTCGCGGTTGTCGGCCGCGGCGCTGGGGGTCGAGGACTCCCGGACATTCATCGAACACGTCGCCCGCTCGTTCCGCCGCAAGACGTTCACCTGACGGGCATCAGTGTCAAACACCATCGATGGGGGTCCCATGAAAGCCAACGACTTCGAGTCCCGCGAGATCGACGCCAGCCGACCGTCGGCGGCCCGGATGTATCACTACTACCTCTCCGGGGAGGCGGTGTTCGACGTCGACAAGATCTTCGGCGAACGCATCTTCCAGACCTTCCCGTACGCCGACACCTGGGCCCATCACAATCGCGAATTCCTGCAGCGCGCCGTCAGATACATGGTGGCGCAGGGCATTCGGCAGTTCGTGGACATCGGCTCGGGGCTGCCGACGGTCGGCAACACCCACGAGGTGAGCCGATCCATGGCGGCCGATGCCCGGGTGGTGTACGTCGACAACGATATGGAGGCCGTCAACCGGGCGCACGAGCTGCTGCAGCAGCAGCGCGCGCTCGGCAGCACCGCCGTCGTCGAGGCCGATCTGCGCGTGCCCGAGCTGATCCTCGACCATCCCGACACCCGGCGCCTGATCGACTTCGATCAGCCGATCGGGTTGCTGATCGTCAGCGTGTGGCCGTTCGTCCCCGACAGCGACCGGCCCTACGAGCTGATGGCGCAACTGCGCGACCGGTTGCCCTCGGGCAGCTACGTGGCTATGAGCCACGTCTCACTCGACGACGCCGCCGACGAACTCAAACAGCGCATCGCCGCGGCCGCCGACCTGTACAAGGAGACCTCCGACCCGGTGAACGTGCGCAGTCGTGACGATTTCGCCGCCTTCTACGACGGTTTCGAGATGGTCGCGCCGGGGCTCGTGTACGCCCCGGACTGGCGGCCGGAGCGACCGGTGGATCCGCGAGATCCGGCACGGCCGTGTAATTTCGCCGCGGTTGGTTACAAGCCATAGGTACACCGCAGTCGCGCGGGACCCCGTTTTCGCGTGGCCGCAGCTTTACTCCGTAGAAAGGCACCACCAATGACGCTGCTACCTACCTTCACCGCGGGTGAATTCCGTAAGGCGAGTTACAGCTCGCCCAACCAGAACTGCGTGCGCGTCGCCCGCAGGGACGGCTGGACCGCGGTCTGGGACGACAAGCGCGCCAGCGACCGCACCACCCCTGATACCGCACTACCGGCGGACGAGTTGCTGCTGTTCACCGATGAACAGTTCGACACGTTCCAGGCCGGTGTGCGCGGCGGCGCGACGCACCGGTCGCCGCTCGCGGTCACCCGCCGCGAGGACGGCCACTACGTCTTCCGCGCCGCCACACCGCAACCCGTGGTGGGCGTCGAACTCGTCTTCGACCAGGACGAACTCGACGCCTTTCACCATGGGGTGCGCGATCACGAATTCGACCACGCCTAGCGCAACCGAAGTCCAGCCCACCACGATCGCATCAGGAACCACCATGTCCACGGCAGGTGTCCGCCCCGCGCGGGCACTGTGCCCGGTCCCCCTCGACCGTCGATGCAACTACCTTGCGCACGGACAACTTTAAGCCCCGCAACCGGTTGCGCGCAGCCCGCCGGGGACAACTCATCAACGGCACAGACGGCGGTTGGTGCTCCGTCACAAGGGTTTTCGGCGTGTCAGTCGGTCTCGTCGAGGCGTACCCGCACGGTGACGCGGCCGCGTTCGTCGCGTTTCGCGACGGCGTGGCCGGGCCGGTCGACGCCCTCGAGGTGCAACGTGATCGGGCCGCCCTCGCCGAGGAAGTTGCGCCACCACGACTTCTTGTCCGGCATGGCGACGCCGATGACCAACTCGCCGTTCACCCGCCGGTAGTTCACCGGCGTACTGAAGGTCCTGCCGGACTTGCGCCCGACGTAGGTGATCGTCACGAAGCTCTTGCCCAGCAGCGGGCCCACCACCGGCGCCTCGGTCAGCGCCACCACCCCGGCGTTGAATCCCCGCACGGCCCTGCCCAGCAGTGAGTTCGATTCCATAGTTCCTCCTGGCGGATACCCGGACATTCCCGGACATCCGCAACTCTAGTCCGCTGCCGATGACCTAACGGGTTCCGAAGTCGCGGACGGTGCGCAGGACGGCCTGGCCCATGGCGGGGCTGCCGGTATGGCCGGAATCATCGATGATCCGCAACCGGGCGTCCGGCCACGCCTTCGCCGGCTCCCCAGGTGCTCGCGCAGCCGCTCCATATCGTCGATCAGGTGATCGGTGGTGTTGGCCGCCAGACCGACGGCGGGATCCGACGCGTGCGGCACGCTGCGGTACACATCCGGGTCGAACGTCCGGCGCGAGCCGCGCGACCCGCCCGAACCCGGGGCCGCCGTGCACCATCAGCGCCGGTTTGCCGTCGGGGTTTCCGCTTGTCTCCCAATAGATTCGGTTGCTCTCGCCCACCTCGAGCAGGCCGTGCGCGTACGGCTCGATCGCGGGGAACGGCTCGACGGCATCCGATGTCTTCGCGCCCGTGTCATCTCTCGATCTTCGCCGATACCACCCGCCCGGCACACCCATGTCGGCGGCGGGTCACCGGCGCTCCGCGTGCGACGATCGTGCCGTGGACGACAACAGCTTTCTGGACGGGGTGGCGGATCGGCTGGCGGCGTTGCCCACGGTCGCGGCGGTGACGCTCGGCGGGTCGCGGGCGCAGGGGACCGCGCGGGCCGACAGCGACTGGGATCTGGCGGTCTACTATCGCGGCGATTTCGATCCGCGGCATTTGCGCGCGATCGGCTGGGACGGTGAGGTTTCCGAGATCGGCGCGTGGGGCGGCGGAGTGTTCAACGGGGGCGCCTGGCTGCGGATCGAGGGGCGGCCGGTGGACGTGCACTACCGCGATCTCGAGGTGGTGGAGCGCGAGCTGCGGGAGGCGGAGCGGGGCCGCTTCCGCATCGAGCCGCTGCTGTTCCACCTGGCCGGGATCCCGTCCTATCTCGTCGTGGGCGAACTCGCGATCAATCGGGTGCTGCGGGGCGACCTGCCGCAGCCGGCGTATCCGAAGGCCCTGCGCGCCGACGCGCCCGGCGTCTGGTGGGGCACCGCCCAGCTGGTATTCGCCTATGCGCACGCCAACCATGCCGCGCGCGGCGCGACGGCCCTGTGCGGCGGGCTGATCGCGCAGGCCGCCGCACAGAGCGCACACGCCGTCCTGGCCGCCCGGGGCGAATGGCCCACCAACGAGAAGGCGCTGCTCACCCGCGCGGGGCTCACCGAGATCGACCGCATCGTCGCCGAGTTGCGCCCGGGCGCCGATGCGCTGACTCGGGCGGGACCGGTCCCGCTCGGTATGCGAGAGCGCGGTCCGCAACGCGATCGGATCGTAGCGGCTGCCGCACTGGCCGGGGCGGATGACCTCGGACCCGATGGCCGCGAAGTCGTCGAGATCGGCGAAGCGGGCCGGCCGGTAGTTCGGCAACGGCGCCTTATCCATGTACTCCCTAGTCCGCGGACAGGCCGGGGGAAATCCCGCGAATGCCGACCAAGCGGACATTCCGTCCGCCCGGCAGCACCGGGTTACCCTGCGGCGCCGACCGATTCGGCCGACCGCGGGACCGGTGCCCGGTCCAGCCGGTACAGCGCGGCGGCCGCGACCGCGCCGACGGCCATGAGCCCGGCCCAGACCGCCCAATCCGCCCCCGCGTCTCGGGCCGCCCCGACCACCGCGCCGGTGGCGAGGTTGCCCGCGAGGATGCCCACGCCGACCACGGTGTTGTAGAACCCGTAGTGGGTCGCCACAAGACGGCCGTCGGACAGCGAGACCACGGTGTCCATCTCGAACGGGAATACCGCGGCCGTGCCGACAGCCAGGACGGCCGCCGAAACCAGCAGTGCCGCGACCGCTCCCGCGGTGCCGAGCCGCTGCGGACCGGAGACGAGCACCAGCGGCAGGAATGCCGCCGCCAGCGTCCCCATGCCGACCACCAGGCCGCGACCGGTCCCCCACCGTTTCCGGAACCACGCGGTGATCCGCAACTGGCCCGCGACGGCGACCACTCCCGATACTACGAACACCGCGGAGGTCAGTGCCTGCGCGTGCGCCGGGGCCAAGTGCTCGGCCTGCAGCGGCAGCGCCAGATACACCTGGAACGACAGCACATACGAGCCGATCATGGCGATCGCGAACGCCACGAACCGCCGATTGGACACCACCGTGCGCCAGTCCGCGAGCACCGAGGTGTGCTCGCCGGATGCGGCGGCGCGCCGCTCCGGCAGCGCGAACAGCTGCGCCACCGTCAGCACCGCGAACACCACCGCGGCCACCGCCGCCGCCATCCGGAAGTCCCACGCCAGCAACGCGAGTCCGACCAGCGGGCCCGCCAAGATGCCCGCCTGGTAGAAGATGTTGAACATGGCGAACGCCTCCACGCGGCGCTCGCCCGCGTCGGCGGCCAGATAGGCCCGCACCGCCGGATTGAACAGCGCCCCGGCGAAACCGGTTGCCGCGGAGGCGATCAGCAGACCAGGCAGCGAGGTCGCGAAGATCAGCAATCCGAAACCGGCCGTGCGCAACAGACATCCGGCCACGATCAGCGGCTTGTACCCCAGCCGATCCGCGAGGGTACCGCCCACCAGGAACATTCCCTGCTGGGAGAAGTTGCGCACCCCGAGCACCAGTCCGACCGCCCAGGCCGCCAGCCCCAGTGGGCCCGACAGGTATCCGGCCAGATACGGCATCAGCATGTAGAAGCCGAGATTGATCCCGAACTGGTTGACCATCAGCAGCCGGGCGGCGGGGTCGAAGCCGCGGAATCTCGTCAGCACGTCACCACCCCTCCTGCCGGGTTCGGCGAATTCATCGCTCCCCCGTCCACATTCACGAACTCGCTCGGGTCGACGACGGTCTCGCAGCGGGTCCACGACCGCGCGATCCGGTCGGACGGGTGCGCGATGGTGTCCGGCCCGATCGGCGGGCCCGCCGCGAGCAGCCGGTGTTCGGCGCAGTAGGCGTCGTTGTAGACAGTGTCGAAATAGCGGTTCGGACCGTCGGGAAAGACCGCGGCGATCCGGGTGTCGTTATCGCGGGTCCCCGCGGCCCAGCCCGCGACCAGCGCCACCGCGCCCACGCTCCAGCCACCGCTGGCGTGATGGGTGGCGGCGAGCGCGCGGGCGGCCCAGACCGCCTCGGCCGGTGCGACCCAGTGGATTTCGTCGAACGCGCCGTAGTCGACATTGCGCGGGTGGATGCTCGAGCCGAGCCCCCGCATCAGCCGCGGGCCCGCTGGCTGGCCGAATATCGTCGATGCGACGGTATCGACGCCGATCAGCTTCAGACCCGGGTTGAAGCGCCGCAGCACCCGCGCGACTCCCGCCGAATGGCCGCCGGTGCCGACCGCGCACACCAGCACGTCCACGCCGCCCAGCTGTTCGATCAGCTCCAACGCCAGCGGCGCGTAGCCCGCCACATTGTCAGGGTTGCCGTACTGGTCCGGGCACCAGGCGCCCGGCTCCCGCGCGAGCAGTTCGCGCACGCGATCGCGGCGGGCCTGCTGCCAGCCGCCCGTCGGATGCGGCTCGGACACCAGATCGACGCGGGCCCCGTACGCCGCCAGCATCCGGGCGACGATCGGCTCCAGTCCGGGGTCGGTCACCACCGTGACCGGATGCCCGTAGACCAGGCCCGCCAGCGCGAGACCCAGCCCCAAGGTGCCACTACTGGATTCGACGATGCGGGCGCCGGGCGTGAGATCGCCGCGCTGCCGCGCGCGCCGCACCATGTGCAGCGCTGGGCGGTCCTTCATGCCGCCCGGGTTGTACCCCTCCAGCTTGGCCCAGAAGCCCCGCCCCGCCGGGGCCAGCGGCTCCCCGACCCACAGCACCGGCGTATTGCCGACGAGGGTCTGCGGCCGCCGGACCGCACCGGGCGCCGGGTCCGGGAGCACCGGAACCTCGGCACTCTTGTCGAGCACAAGTTCGTCCATGACTGTCGCTTTCTGTATCGAATCCGTTCCACGGGAACGGGTTTCGGACGCATGCGGGCAGCGGACACCGACCGGCGGCCGCAGTGGCCCCGGTCTGGCGCTGACCGATCAGCGTCGAGCGATACAGAAATGCGTGAGAATGTCGCGGCCTCCCGCGACCGGCAGGCGCGCGGTGGGCGGGCCGCGCGGGCGTGCCATCGACGGCAACGACACGTCCGCGGGCACGGGAACCGCCGCGACGAGCGCCGTGATCAACCGCGGCGGGGCGGCGATGCCGTGGTCGCCGGGCAGCATCGAATCGGGTACGCAGTGACCGAAATGCGTCGGGCAGCCCATGTCGACGGGATGGCGGGCGCAGTGCCCCAGGACCGGGGTGTCCTCGACGGGCGCGGTCAGCTGTCGGGCGGGGCTCGCCGTGTGGGTGTGCGTGGCGGCGAGCGCATCCGCGCAATTCAGCAGCGGCACAACGAGGGCGACCGCCGCAACCAGGATCAGCAGCGGGACGGCGAACCGCGTCCGACCCATGGAAGGACCTCCCGTCCTCGACACCACCGCACCGCGACTATTTTCGACTGCCCTGCTCGACCGCCCACGATACGTGGCCGTCATTCCCGCGCAACATACACCGACCCCAGGACCGGGGCTGTGACCGAGCACACCCGACCACTCCGCATGCCGCCGCCACACCCCGGCTACCATACCCCCCTAGTGTATTTAGTCAAACTGGTGGGCTACATCGGGTAGAGGCTGTGTTTGCGCGGATTCGGCGGAACCGTTGCCTCCTTCTCGCGCAGCAGGCGGAGGGCGTGGCGGATTTCCAGGCGGGTGCGGGCCGGCTCGATCACCGCGTCGACATAGCCGCGCTCGGCCGCGATCCACGGGGTGGCGACCGTGGTGTTGTACTGGTCGATCATGAACTCGCGCATGGCGTTTCGCTGCTCCGCCGGAACCCGCTGGAGCTGGCGCCTGCCGACGATGTCGACCGCGCTCTCGGCGCCGATCACCGCGATCCGGGCGGTCGGCCAGGCCAGGCTGATATCGGCGCCGAGCTGCTTGCACGCCATGAAACCGTATGCGCCGCCGTAGGATTTGCGCACTACGAGGTTGACGATCGGCACCGTCGCCTCGATGATCGCGCGGAATACCCGGCCGCCGCGGACGATCACCCCGTTGCGCTCCTCCTCGACCCCCGGCAGCACGCCCGGCGTGTCCACGACGAAGACCAACGGCAACCCGAAGGCGTTGCACAGCCGGATGAAATGCGTTGCCTTGTCCGAACATCGGGCATCGACGGCGCCGCCCAGCACCAGCGGCTGGTTGGCCACGACACCGACGGGATGACCGTCGACCCGGCTGAATCCGGTGATCAGGTTCGCCGCGGTGGCCGCGCGGATCTCCAGGAAATCGCCGTCGTCGAAGATGCGCAGCAGCACGTCGTGCATGTCGTAACCGGCCCGGTCGGAGTCCGGGATGATCGAGTTCAGCTCCAGGTCGGAGGCGGTGACCTCGGGCTCCAGGCCCGGATTCACGATCGGCGGGTGTTCCCGGCAGCTCGACGGCAGGAAGCTCAAATACCTACGGGCCCAGTCGAATGCCTCGCCTTCGGTGGCCGTCACGTGGTGGATGGTGCCGTTGGCGGCCTGGCTGTAGGCACCGCCCAGCTCCTCCATCGACACCTCCTCGCCCGTGACCGCCTTGATCACCTCGGGGCCGGTGACGAACATGTAGGAGCTCTCGGTCGCGACGAGCACATCGGTGTTCACGGGCCCGTACACCGAACCCGCCGCGCACTTGCCGAGCATGATCGACACCTGCGGGACGAAGCCCGACAGCCGTTCCTGATTGCGGCTCATATGCCCGAACCACGCCATCGAGGTCACCGCGTCCTGGATGCGGGCGCCGCCGGAATCGTTGATCGACACCACCGGGCAGGCCTTCTCGAAGGCGAACCGCAACGCGTGGGCGACCTTGCGCCCGAACATCTCGCCGACCGAACCGCCGAATACCGTTTGGTCATGGGCGATCACCACCACCGGCCGCCCGTCGATCAGCCCGCGACCGGTGACCACCCCGTCGCCGTACATCGCGTCCGAGGCGGCGGGGCGGCGCACCAGCGCGCCCATCTCGACGAACGTCCCGGGATCGAGCAGCGTGCGCACCCGTTCACGAGCACTGGGGATGCCCTTCTTCTTCCGCTTCTCGATCCCCGACTCCCCCGCGGGTTCCGCGGCGATCTCCAGGACATTCCGCAGCTCCTGCAACTTCTCCCGAGTACCGGTCATCGTCGACTACCCCTTCACCTCGCATGCCTGCGGGGACGATAGGAGCAGCGGACCGGCGGCAGCGTATACCCAGCGACCTTCTGGATACCTCACAGCCGCGGCGGCCGTCGCGTTGGCCACCTGCATCACGGCGCGGCTCAGACGTTCGGATAGGCCAGCTCGGCCCGGGCCTGCCGCAACGCCCGCGCCTCGACCCGCTCCCGCATCCACGAGGCCACGACGGGCCCGAACCGCCCCTCCCGCACACTCCCGCAAATCAGCGCGACCCGAACCGGTTTCGTATCCATGGACTACCTCCTGTGTCGATGATCGATACCGACCGTAGAACCGCGACCAAAGTTGAGGTCAACGATCGGGCGGCAAATTGGTCTGACCACTTGACCTCATACCAATTGCTGCTTAGGGTCGCCGTATGGCTTTGCGGCGGATCGATCGGCGGACGGTGCCCGATACCGTGTTCGAGCAGTTGGTGGGCGAGGTGCTGGGCGGAGAGTTGGCCCCCGGGGCGGCGCTGCCCGCCGAGCGGCAGTTGGCGGAGGCGCTGGGGGTGTCGCGGCCTACGGTGCGCGAGGCGCTGCAGCGACTGGCGCACAGCGGGCTGGTCGAGGTTCGCCAGGGTGGTGCGACCACAGTTCGCGACTTTCGCCGCTCCGCGGGGGTGGACCTGCTGCCGCGACTGCTGGTGCGCAACGGCGAACTCGACCACGCGGTGCTCCGCAGCGTGCTGGAGACTCGCCTGATAATCGGCCGGGAGGTCGCCGGACTGGCGGCCGAGCGCGCGGGCGCGACCATCGCGGCCGACCTCGACGACGCCGTGGAATCCCTTGCCGCCCAGCAGGAGCCGGTCGCCCAGCAATTGGAGGCGCTCGGTTTCTGGGACCACCTGGTCGATGCCGCCGACTCGATCGTGTTCCGCCTGCTGTTCAACAACCTGCGCTCGGTCTACGAACCGGCCATCGTCGCACTGGCCGGGGTGATGGCCGCCGAGGTCGGGCGGATCGACCACTACCGAGCCCTCGCCGACGCGGTCGTCGCGGGCGACGGCGCCGCCGCGCGCCGCGCCGCCGAGGGGCTGTTGCTGTCGGCGACAACGGAATTCGACGTCGTGATACGCCGCATCGAGGAGGACCGAAATGAGTGAGCAATCCCAGGACACCCGAGATCGGCAGCGCCGCAAGCAGGTCTCGCTGCGCGACGCCTTCGCCGTCTTCGTGCGCGGGCCGTCCTCCTGGATCATCGCCGGTCTGTTCGTCGCGGCGGTCGCGGCCCGGCTGGCGGTCGGTGACTGGCAGCCGACCGACGCGCTGGTTCCGGTGGTCATGCTGGCGCTGTTTCCGTTCGCCGAGTGGGTGATTCACGTGTGCGTGCTGCACTGGCGGCCGCGCACGGTCGGACGGGTGACGATCGATTCGCTGCTCGCCCGCAAACACCGCGAGCATCATGCCGATCCGCGCGTGACCGAGCTGGTGTTCATCCCGTGGCAGACCTTCCTGTGGCTGCTTCCGGTGCTGGTCGCCGTCGCGGCACTGGCCTTCCCGCGGATCGGGCTGGGCCTGACCTTCCTGGCCGTGCTCGGGGCGCTGGGCCTGGTCTACGAGTGGACCCACCACCTGATCCATACCGATTACACGCCGCGCACCCGAATCTTCAAGGCCGTCCGGCGCAACCACCGCCTGCACCATTTCAAGAACGAGCACTACTGGTTCACCGTCACCAGTTCCGGTACCGCCGACCGGGTGCTGGGCACCTGTCCGGATCCGGCCGCGATCACCAACTCCCCCACCGTCAAATCCCTGCACGCCCGCGCGGCCGCCGACTAGGACGCCGCCCGCGCTCAGCGGTGCCCCACCCCGAACCGTCGCCATTCGACGTCGAGTTGCCGAGCGCTGTGCCTGTTCACCACGAAACGCAGTGCCGCGCAGCCGAACCCACAGAGCACGGCGGTACCGACCACGATGGCGAACCCGGCGGCGATGCCGCCGACCGCGGCCGTCCCCGGCGGCGCGGGCGGCTGGGTCGGCGTGTGCCCGGCATCGAGCCACACGGTCATCTCCTGTCCGGGAGCGACGGTCTGGGTCACCGGGACGGCGGCGGCGCCGGTGCGGCCGTCGTATATCCAGCGCACCGGAACTCGCGAATCACCCCCTCGCGCACCCTCTTCCGTGGTTCCGGCGACAGTCGCGACAACCGGCGTCTTCGAGGCCTCGTCGGCGCGCAGGCGCTCGGCGTACCCGGTGTAGGTGGTCGTGCCGATCGCACCCGCGACGGGCACCGTGATCAGGCACAGCAGCACCGCGACGATCCGGGCCACGGCCAGGACCCGATCCGCCGGCCGCATCAGCGGGTTGCCGCTCCACGGCGCGGAACGCAGCATCCGGACTCCGATCGAGGGATATTCCGCCACCTCGATCACCTCTCTCGTCACTCGCTCCGGTCGCGCGAACCCGCATCGTCCGACCAGCGGCGCCGACGCACCGGCACCGATCGGAGCGCCCGGAACGTTCACCTATCCCTATGTCGTCCGGGGCCCGGTCGGCGCTACCGGCATTTCCCCACGAATCCGCCGCGGTCCGTCTGCCCTACCGTTAATCACGCGTACCCGGCGGTCGAGACCGCAAACGCCTAGCATGCGGCCCATGGGTAAGGGACCGCGCCTGGGCTTGCTGCATCCCACCCGGAATTCGGGTGAGGACGATTTCTCGTCCCTGGCCGAACGGAACCGACGTGTCGCAGGACAATTGGAGACGATCAGGAGGGTGACCGGGCCACCGGCGACGAGCACCTCGGCGGGATATCAGCAGGCGGCCGGCCACCTGGCGCTGCGCAGGGTGAGCCTGACATCGGTGTACCACCCTGGCCTATCGGCTCATCGCCGCTTCCTGGGTCAGCGGCTCCGGCAGCGGCTCGGCGTGCACGATGTGCAGGGTGCTGACGGCTCGCGTCAGGGCGACGTAGAGCCGTTGCAGGCCACGGTGTTCCGCCTGCGCGATGCGGACCGGTTCCGCGACGACCACGGTGTCGAACTCCAAACCCTTCGCCAGGGTGACCGGAACCAGCGTGAGGCGGGTGGCGTCGACACCGGCTCCATCCGTGCCGAGAACCGTGTATTCCAAACCACTTTCGGACAGGCTCCGGCACAAGGCAGCGATATCCCCGTCCGCCGCGACGAGTCCCACCGACCCCTCCTCCGCCAGCGCGGTGGCGCAGGCCTCGGCAGCCGTCTCGGCCATGTCACCAGCGGATGTCCGCGTGATACGCAGGGCGTCGACGGATTGCCGGAACGAGGACGGGCCACGCAGGTCCGGGGCGATATGCGGCAGCAGACGGGCGGCGTAGTCGATGACCTGGGCCGGGACGCGGTAGCCGCGAGTCAGCTCCTCGATCTGCCCGGTCGGCCGGTCCAGATGAGCGAGCACAGCGGACCAGTCCGCGACGGCCGAGGAACCGGTGGCCTGGGCCAGATCGCCCAGGACGGTGCATGAGCCGGTGACGCGGCGCGCGATCGCCCGCAACTGCATCGGGCTGAGGTCCTGGGCCTCGTCGATCACGATGTGACCGAGTTCGGCCGGTCGCTCGATCGCCGCACCGGCCTCATCGAGCAGCGCCAGATCGGCACTCGCCCAGGTCATTTCCTTCACGGTCCGGGGTCGCGGCGTGCGCAGAACGGCACGCTGCTCGGCGGCGGACAGGATGCCGTCGGCGGCGCGAGCGAGCTGGTAGGGATCGGTGAGGAGGTCGAAAACCACACGCTCGGAACCGATCTCGGGCCACATCCGGTGGACGGCACGCACGATCGCCCGATTCCGACGGAGCTGCCGCGGCGTGGCCGCCGTGGTCGGATATCCGGACCGCTCCATCTGGCGCAGCACCAGGTTGCCCAGGCGCTGGGCGAGCAGCTCGATGCCGACGCCGTAGTCGGTCCCGCGCTCGCGCACCTCCTCGAGTTCTTCGGCGATCTCGTCGGGGTCGACGTACCAGGTGCGCTGCTGATGCCGGACCCCGATCGTCTCCTCGAAGGGCCTGATCCGCGACCACAGCGAGCGGCGGATGACGCGGGCCATCCGCGCATCGCCCTTGATCCGCTCCACGTCCTCCTCGTCGACACGGGCGACGGTGACGCCCGCGCCGGTCAGCTCCTCGACGGTGGTTTGCAGAACCTCCACCTCGCCGAGGGCGGGCAGGACGTTGCGGACGTAGGAGAGGAAGGCCCGGTTGGGACCGATGACGGCGACCCCGCCCTCCCGCCGCAACCGGTCCCGCTCGGTGAACAGCAGATACGCCAGGCGGTGCAGACCTACCGCCGTCTTCCCGGTGCCCGGCGCCCCCTGAATACACAGCGTGCGTGACAACGGGGCCCGCACCAGACGCATCTGTTCGGGCTGGATCGTGGCCACGATGTCGCGCATCGGCCCCTTGCGCGGCCGTTCGATCTCGACGGCCAGCAGATCGCTCTCGCCCGCCGGTACGAGGCCGGGGTCGAGCGGTTCGTCCTCGAAGGCGGTCAGTGCGCCGTCGCGGTGGTCGAACCCGTACCGGCGGCGGACCCGGACCCGCATCGGGTCCCGCCGGTCGGCCTCGTAGAAGGCGCGCGACAGCGGGGCTCGCCAGTCGATGACCATGAGCTCGCCCGCCTTGTCCGTGACTCCGCGGCGCCCGACGTAGACGCGGTCGCTGTCGGGCGCCACCGACGGCGAACCGAGTTCGCGGACATCGTCGTAGACCGTGCCAGGCGGATAGTCCAGCCGCCCGAAGAACAGCGGCGCGTCCTCGAGATCGGACATCGACTCGATCTGCCTCCGGTGGAACCGCCGAGTCGCGAAGTTGTGGAACTTGTCGAAGACGTCGCCCTCGCCCATACCGGTGTCCAGGGCCGTGACGGCCTCTTCGCGCATCCGCGCCAGCTCCGCTCGGCAGCTGGCCAGGTAGTCGCGTTCGATGCGAATCTCGGGCTCGACGTGGTCGTTCTCAGCGTGGCGCATGGTCATGGCAACCCCCACCTCTAGGGACGTTAAAATCTAACTCGGTAAACTATAAGACCGAGTAAATTTGTTGACCAAATCGAGATTCGGTAGCCTGGCCCCATGGAGGCACTGCGCGAACGCAAGAAGCGCCGCACCCGGGACGCGATCCTGGCCGCGGCCTTCACCCTGTTCGAGGAGTCGGGTTTCGACGGCGTCTCGGTCGCGGAGATCGCCGCGGCCGCCGAGATTTCCAAGCCCACCCTGTTCGCGTACTTCCCGACCAAGGAAGACCTCGTCCTGCACCGGTTCCCGACAGATGGCCGGTGGCCCGCGCATATCGTCCGGGAGCGTCCGGCCGGAGTCTGTGCGCTGCGCGCCCTGCGCCGGAACTATCTCGAGCGGCTCGCGCAGCGCGATCCCCTGGTGGGCCTCGACGACAGCCCCGCGGCCGTCACCTTCCACAACCTGCTGTACTCGACGCCCACCCTCGTCGCGCGCATGACCGCCTACATGCTCGACCAGGAGCGAGAGCTGGCCGACGCGCTGCTCGAATCGGGTCGGCCGAGCGACGAGATCACCGCACACCTGCTCGCCGCGCAGGTATTCGCCACGCAGCGCGTACTGTCCGATCACAACGCCGCCGCGATCCGCTCCGGCCGCAGCGCCGACGAGGTCCACCCCACCGCGGTCGCCCGGGCGGAGATGGCCTTCGACCTCCTGGAGAACGGCTCGGCGGCAACGCCTTCCGCGTGACGCGCGGCTACCTGGTGGTCAGGTCCGGGTGTCGACCGACCTGCGGATCCTCGATGAATCCGTGACAACCGCAGCGCAGGTCGTGCGCGCAGAATGTCCAGGTGCCACTGTCGTGGCCGAAGCGCCCGTCCGCCCGTCCGCGACAGTCTCCGTTCACCGGATCGTGCGTGTAGTACATATGCCCGCAGAGCCCACATCGGTCGTGTAATACGTGTCTCGACGACACCACCACCCACACGATGTACGAGCATGCTGCGGCGACCACGGCAATCTCCAGCAGATGCGACGAATACATGTCTAGCCCTCACCTCATCGGGGCGCATGACACGGCATATGCGCCTCCTGTCATTCAGGGTGACCCATCGGGGACCCGCCCGGAGTGTCCGATTCGCACAACTTGACGATGTAGCATTGTCGGCGTCACACAGCGCTCGCGATCGGGCGTCGAAATCGTCGGGAGTTGCGGCCGGATACCCATGGTGAAGTTGGATCGCCTGATCAACATTCTGAGCAGGCACGGCACACGGCTGTACGGGGCGGCGGCGACCCGGGACATCGAGCTGTACAGCGTGACGGTGCACGACCCGATCCGCCCGCATTCGGCCGTCGGCGATGTCTTCCTCGCCGTGGGGATCGCGGATCTGGCCCAGGCCTTCGCGCTCGCGGCGGAGACTCGGGCCACGGTCGTCATCGCCCGCACCACCGAGCGCCCGAGGCGGGCGCTGCTCGATCAGCTCGAGGCCGCCGGGACCGCGCTGCTGCTCAGCGATCCGGCGGTGTCCTGGAGTCAGATCGCCTCGGTCGTCTACGGGTTGGTGCTCGAGGGTCGCGAGACCGAATCGGGACGGGGCCCCAGCGACCTGTTCGCCCTGGCCGACACCATCGCGGCCGCACTCGACGCCCCGGTGACGATCCAGGACGAACTGTTCCGGGTCATGGCCTACTCGAGCACACCGCGAGATACCGATCCGGTCCGCCTGGACACCATCCTCGGGCGGCGGACGCCGGACCGCGTGCGCACGCTGCTCGAACAGCAGGGCGTCTTCGAACACCTCGCCCGCAGCGATGCGCCGATCCATGTCGGACCGGCCCCGGAGCACGGGCTGCGCGGCCGGACGGTCGTGGCCGTGCGGGCCGGGCGCGAACTGCTGGGGTCGCTGTGGATCTCGTGCGACGAGGCCCCGGACCACACCCGCGGCCGGATCCTGAAGGACGGCGCCCACACGGTGGCACTACATCTGCTGCGCTCGCGCGTGAGCGCCGATCTGGAACGGCAGGTGGAGTCCGAACTCGCGATCCAGCTGCTCGAGGGCAGCGCGGACGCCGAGGCGGCGGTCGGGAAGCTGGGACTGCCCGCCGAGCATCTGCGCGTGATCGCCCTGCAGGCGCACACCGAACTCGAGCGGCACGCCGGAATCCTGCTCGCGTTCGAACGGGCCACCACCGGATTCGGCTGGTCCCGCGTCGGCCGCAGCACGTTGTTCGGCAATACCGTCTACACGGTGCTGCCCGCGGGCGACCCCGAACCGGCGTTGCGCTGGGTGCGCAACCTCGCCGCCGGACTGCCCCCGCACGTCCGAGTCGTCGCGGGTATCGGCGGGGTCGCCACCGTGCGGGAGGTACCGGCGAGCCGCCAGGAGGCCGACGAGTGCATGGCGCTGCACACCAGTCCCGCGGACGAGGCGGCGGTGTGTTATGACACGGCCTGGGACCGCGTGCTGATCCAGCGCTTGCAGTCGGTGGCCTCCAGCGGCCGCCTGCCGACGCGAGGTCCCTTGGCGCAGTTGGCTTTTCACGACGACCGCAACGACACCGACTACCTCCCGACCCTGAAGGCCTGGCTGGAGGCGCACGGCGATTCCGCGCTGGCCGCCGCCACGCTCGACATTCACCCCAACACCGTCCGCAACCGCATCAAACAGATGCGCCGCATCGCCGACCTGCCGCTGGACGACCCGCGCAAGCGAACCGCGATGCTGGTAGCGCTGTCCGTGCGCGTCCCCGACGATTCCGCCGGACGACCATAGCCCTCAGGACAGTTTCAGGCTGCGGCCGATGATCTCCTTCATGATTTCGGTGGTGCCGCCGTAGATGCTCTGCACGCGGGCGTCGGTGTAGGCCTTGGCGATCGGGTATTCGCGCATGTAGCCGTAGCCGCCGTGCAGCTGCAGGCACTTGCTGATCAGCTCGATCTGCTCCTCGGTGCTCCACCACTTGGCCATGGCGGCCTCCTCGGCGGTCAGCTTGCCCTGGTTGAGCAGTTCGATGCAGCGGTCCACGAAGACCTGCACCGCCGTGGTCTTGGTGGCCAGCTCCGCCAGTACGAAACGCGTATTCTGCTGCGCGCCGAGGGGTTTGCCGAAGGCCTTGCGGTCGCGCACGTATCGACAGGTGAGGTCCAGGCAGCCCGCCATCGCGGCGGCGGCCATCACGGCGATCGACAGCCGCTCCTGGGGCAGGTTCTGCATCAGGTGCACGAAGCCCTGGCCCTCGGTGCCGAGCAGGTTCTTGCCGGGAACCCGCACGTCGGTGAAGCTGAGTTCGGCGGTGTCCTGCGCCTTCAGGCCGATCTTGTCCAGGTTGCGGCCGCGTTCGAATCCTGGCATGCCGCGCTCGACCACCAGCAGCGAGAAGCCCATCGAGCCCTTCTCGGGGTCGGTCTGGGCGACCACGATGACGATGTCGGAGTTGATGCCGTTGGTGATGAAGGTCTTGGCGCCGTTGAGGATCCAGTCGTCGCCGTCGCGGACCGCCCGGGTCTTGATGCCCTGCAGATCCGAACCGGTGCCGGGCTCGGTCATCGCGATCGCGGTGATGATCTCACCGGTGCAGAAGCCGGGCAGCCACCGCTGCTTCTGCTCGTCGTCGGCCAACTCCAGCAGATACGGCGCGATCACATCGTTGTGCAGCGGGAAGCCCAGCCCCGAATACTGTCCGCGCGTGGTCTCCTCGGTGATGACCGAGTTGTAGCGGAAGTCCTTCACCCCGCCGCCGCCGAACTCCTCCGGCACCGCCATGCCGAGGAATCCCTGCTTCCCGGCCTCCAGCCAGACCTCGCGGTCGACGAGGCCCTGCTCCTCCCACTTCGCGTGGTTGGGCGCCACGTACTGCTCGAGAAACTTCCGGTACGACTCCCGGAACAGATCGTGTTCGGGTTCGAATAGAGTGCGCTCCACGCCAACCTCCTACGGTGACCACATCGGCCTCGTCGCCTGTCCCCCATACGGTACCCGGAAGTCGAATCGCCGTTCACTTCGAACCCTGTAAAACAGGTCCGAACCGCGTTACCTGCCGGAAGGTCGACGGCGTTGGCGACCTGAACCCCGGTAAACCTGACTACAGCCCCAGCGCCCCGCGCGCCCGGCCCAGCAGGGTGCGCCCGCGGTCGCGGTCCCGCTCGGCGAACAGGAAGGTCAGCTCCTCGTCGAGCGCCTTGCGCACCACCGCCTGCAATTCCTCGGCGGCCTCGTCGAGATCCTCGGCATCCGACCACGGCGTGGTCTCGATCGGGGTTCCGGCGGAGTAGTAGAACCGCTCCGGCTTCGGAATCCACGTCGGGCCGAGGCCCGTCACCAGCGGCGGGGTGAGATTCGGCTTCAACCCGATCGCCTGCACCAGCGAGCGCAGCGGCCGCATCGCCGAGTCCTGGCCGTCGAGGACGATATCGAAGGCGTCGTCGGCGCCGACCATGCCGATCGGCACGATGGGCGCCCCGGTCTCGATCGCCATCCGCGCGAAACCGGTGCGGCCTTCCCACTTCAGCACGTACTTCTCGCCCTTGCGGCGCACCGCTTCTCGCCCGCCGCCCGGGAAGACGAGCACCATCTCGCCCTGTTCGAGCAGCGCGCGGCAGTTTGCGCGGCTGCCGCGGACACACCCGATGCGATGCAGCGCGTGCCGCACCCCGGGGACGGTGATGAGGACGTTCTCGGCCAGCCCGCGAATGAGGCGGCCGCGGGTGCGCGCGATCTCCGGCCACAGCAGCGGGGTGTCGATACCCATGAAATTGTGGTTGCCTACCAGAAGCACGGGACCGTCGGCGGGTATGTTGTCGAATCCGTGGAATACCGGACTCGTCCACGCCCGCAACGGCGCCGTCAGGGCATCGAGCGCGCGAATATCGCTGTCGCGCAACGACATTCGTAGCGGCGCCCCATCCGATAGCCCGGCTTCGCCCCGACCCGGCGGGGCGGCATGATCTCCAGACAAAAGAACCCTCCCTGCAACTTGTTCTCGATGACAAAGCGTAACGAAAACAGCTGCCGGACACCGAGTCCACAAGATCATCTATAACAAGCGGGCGGTGTCAACCCCTACAGAGTAACGGCGACAGGACTTCGGCCCGGTAGTGTATCGGGGTTGGTGTGCCGCGGATTCGAGGAATAACCCCCGTCGTCGAATGACGGCGACTCAGCTCGGCAGGCCCGCCGTTCCCGCGTGCGCGTACTCGGCGAGCACCGCTGCCAAGGCTGCGGGGACTCGTGCCCGCACCCGGGTGCCGCCCTCCTCGTGTTCGGACTCGAGGATCCGGCCGTCGGCGTGCACACGGGCGAGCAGATCGCCGCGCGTGTAGGGCAGCAGCACGCTCACCTCGACGTCCAGGGCGCCCAAGGTGTCCCCGAGCCGGTCGCGCAGGGCGGTCAGGCCCTGGCCGGTGCTGGCCGAGACGAACACCGCCCGCGGCAGCTGGGCACGCAGGTGCGACAGTTCCGCCGGATCCAGCGCGTCGATCTTGTTGACCACCAGCAGCTCCGGCGGCGCCACGGCGTCGGACTCCCGCAGCACCTCGGTGACCACCTCGCGCACCGCCTTGATCTGCTCGGCGGGCAGCGGATCGGAGCCGTCGACCACGTGCAGCAGCAGATCGGCGCCGGTGACCTCCTCCAGCGTCGAACGGAACGCCTCGACCAGCTGGGTGGGCAAGTGCCGGACGAATCCGACGGTATCGGTGAACACGACCTCGCGGCCGTCCTCCAGCGCCGCGCGCCGGGTGGTCGGATCCAGGGTCGCGAACAGGGCGTCCTGCACCAGGATGCCCGCGCCGGTCAGCGCGTTCATCAGGCTCGATTTACCGGCGTTGGTGTAGCCGACGATCGCGACCGCCGGAATGCCGCTGTCGGTGCGCCGCGCGCGCTTGGTGTCGCGGGCGGTCTTCATCTCGCGAATCTCGCGGCGCAGCTTGGCCATCCGCTCGCGGATGCGGCGGCGATCGGTCTCGATCTTGGTCTCACCGGGGCCGCGCAGGCCCACGCCGCCGCCGCTGCCCCCGGCGCGGCCGCCGGCCTGCCGCGACATCGACTCGCCCCAGCCGCGCAGCCGCGGCAGCATGTACTCCATCTGGGCCAGCGACACCTGCGCCTTGCCCTCGCGGGAGGTGGCGTGCTGGGCGAAGATGTCCAGGATCAGAGCGGTGCGGTCGATGACCTTCACCTTGACGACCTTCTCCAGCGCCGTCAGCTGGGCGGGGGTCAGTTCGCCGTCGCAGATCACGGTGTCGGCGCCGGTCTCGAGCACGACGGCGCGCAGCTCGTCGGCCTTGCCGGAACCGATGTAGGTGGCCGGATCCGGCTTCATCCGGCGCTGGATCAGCGCGTCGAGCACCTGCGAACCCGCCGTCTCGGCGAGCGCGGCGAGCTCGGCCATGCTGGCCTCGGCCTGTGCCGAGGTGCCCTCGGTCCAGACACCGACCAGCACCACGCGCTCCAAGCGCAGCTGGCGGTATTCGACCTCGGTGATGTCGGTGAGCTCGGTGGACAGCCCGCTGACGCGGCGCAGCGCGCTGCGTTCGTCGAGCTGCAACTCGCCGACCGTCGGCTCCGGCGCCCAGCCGTTACCGGTCTTCTCGTCGTCGAGTTCCTCGACCGGTGTGAACTCGTAAGTCTCTGGTTTTCTCATACGCCTCCATAGTCCCACGACTCAACGGAAAGGCGCACCCGAGTTATTCCACCCACCGATGACAGACATACCGGACAGCCCCTTTGCGGTAACGAACACCCCACCCTGTCGTTCCGACATGCTTGTGGCCGGAATCAGACGTCGTACCACCAGGAACCGACCAGCCGCCCCGACGCGACCAGCACCGACGGTCCGCGCAGCCGGGCCGAGCCGCGCTCGAAGCCGACCGTGACCTCCCCGCCGGGCACCCGGACCCGTACCTCGCCGACATCGGACTCGAGATCGAAGCCCTCGCGCGCCAGTGCCGCGGCGGCCGCGGCGACGGTTCCCGTTCCGCAGGAACGGGTTTCGCCGACGCCGCGCTCGTAGACCCGCATATCCACCGCGCCGTCGCGCAGGGACGTGAGGATCTCGATGTTCACACCCTGAGGGAACACCTCCGGGTCGAATCCGGGCGGCACGGCCAGATCCAGCTGGGCCAGCCCCTCGGCCGTCAGCTCGGGATCCACGCAGGCCAGGTGCGGGTTCCCGACATCGATGCCGAGACCGGGCAGCCCGCGGCCCCCGATCGTCGCCGTCGACGTCCCGAGTCGGCGAACCGGCCCCATGGCCACGGTGACGTCGCCGTGCACCGCGTCAGCGGCGTGCACGGTGACCGGACGCGCGCCCGCGCGGCTGCCGACGACGAACTCGTCGCGCTTGTCCATCCCGGTCGCGACCAGGAAGTGCGCGAACACCCGCGTCCCGTTGCCGCACATCTCCGCGATCGAACCGTCGGCGTTGCGGTAGTCCATGAACCAGTCGTCGGCGGCGACGCCGGCGGGCAGTTCGTTCAGCACGCCGTTCTCGACGAGCGCCCCGGCCCGCGCGACCCGCAGCACACCGTCGGCGCCGATGCCGCGCTGCCGGTCGCACAGGGCCGCCACCCGCTCGGCGGGCAGCTCCAGCCAGGCGTCCGGATCGGGCAGCACGACGAAATCGTTCTGGGTGCCATGGCCCTTGGTGAACTCGATATCGGCCAGGGTCTCCCGCGCTTCGCTCCGCTCGGTCATCTCCACCGTCCTCACAACATCCGCCGCTGCCGGAAGATTTCGTACAGGGCCGTCGCGGCCGCGCACGGTGCTCGGACTCGTCGGCGATCACGATGATCGTCGCATTCGTGAAATCGTGTGCTTGCACCGGGAGGCTGCCGCGCGGCGGGCGGTACAGCAGCGCCTCCAGCGGCCGAGCGTGGGCGACGGCCTAGGTGATCGGTTCGGCACCCTGGATCAGGAAGCCGCCGTCGCGGTGCCGCTTGGTCCGATGGGTGAGATACGCCCGCCATTCCTGGACCGCGGCGTTTCGGCTGGTCACTGGCGGGCTCGTTCCTCGCTTACCGGGCGCGGGTCGACACGTAGGCCAGCGCCCGGTCCGCCAGGTGCGGGTCGGCGCCGTCCACCCAGCGGACCCGGGGGTCGCGGCGGAACCACGAGCGCTGCCGCCGCACGTAGCGCCGGGTGCCGATGAGGGTGCGTTCCTGCGCATGCTTCAGGTCGTATTCGTCGTCCAGGTACGCCAGGACTTGTGCGTAACCGATGGCTCGCCGGGCCGTCTGCCCCTCGCGCAGCCCGCGCTCGAGCAGTCCGCGCACCTCGTCGACCAGACCGAGCCGGAACATCGCCGCGGTGCGCTCCTCGATGCGTGCGTCGAGCGCGGCGGTCTCGCGGTCGACGCCGAGTATGACGGTCCCCCAGCGGGGCTCGCCGATCTGCGGCTGCGAGGCGGCGAACGGCCGCCCGGTCAGCTCGATGACCTCCAGGGCGCGCACCATGCGCCGTCCGTCGGTGGGCAGGATGGTGGCCGCCGCCATGGGGTCGGCCTCCCGCAGCGCGGCGTGCACCGCGGCCACGCCCTCCGCGGCCAGCAGCGCCTCCCACTTCTCCCGCACTCGTGCGTCGGTAGCCGGGAACTCCCAATTGTCCAGCAGCGCTTGGACATACATCATCGAGCCGCCGACGATCACCGGGGTGCGGCCGCGGGCCATGATGTCCTCCACGTCGGCGGCGGCCGTGCGCTGATAGGCCGCGACCGTGGCGGTCTCGGTGACGTCGAGCACGTCGAGCTGATGGTGCGGGATGCCACGGCGTTGCGCCACAGGCAGTTTCGCGGTGCCGACGTCCATGCCGCGATACAGCTGCATTGCGTCGATGTTGACGATCTCGCCGTCGAGCCGTTGCGCGAGATCCAGTGCCAGATCGGATTTCCCGGTGGCGGTCGGGCCGAGCACCGCGATCGGCGTGGTCGTCACGAGGACGCCCCGGGCCGCCAGACACTCACCTGATATCCCACTCCGAAAGGCGCTGCCGCGTACCGGGTTTCCACGTCCGGGTCGCTCCCGTCGGCCGCGAACAGTCCGGCCAGCACCTGGTAGGCGGCGCGGCCGCGCGCCTCGATATCCGCGCACAGCGCGGGGTCCAGCGCCGCCAGCGCGGACCGGTCGCCCGCGGCCAGCGCGGTGTCGATCCGCTGCTGCACGCCCTCGGCCCGCGGATCCAGATAGCCGGGCGCACGCGTGGACAAGGTGGCGGCGCCGTCGGCCACCACCAGCACGCCGCACGGCTCGGCGATCGCATCCATCTCCTTGCGGAGCGTGGCGCCCAGGTCCAGGCACTGCCGCGGGTCCGCCGCCGCATCCACGATCCGCGCCCGCGCCACCGCGTCGGCGGCCACCTGCCCCCGCAGCCATGCCCCGACGAGTACGGCGAGCGGCAGTTCGGGGTCGGCGGTGGCGTCGACGTGCGCGGCGTCCGACAGCGCGACGCGCACGTCCGCACCGAACCCTCGGAAGGTGCCGCCCGCGTCCGGGCCCAGCACGCGGTCCTCGTCGCCGACGCCCACCACCGTCCACGACCGCGCCCGGTTCGCCAGCGCCCGCCCCGCCGACACCACCGCCTCGCGCAGCGGAGGCACCTGCGCCGCCGGGTGCTCCGGGGCGTCGACCGGCAGCCCACCGCACAGTTCGGGAACCAGCACGGGTGGCGACGGAATCAGCACGGCGACGCGGAACACGCGTCCACCGTAGCGACAGCGCTGCCGGCCACGACGCGACAGCCGGGATTCCCCGGCGTCGACAGCACCGCGGCGATAAGCGGGTATGCGGCCCGGCCTGGGCGGACACGCCGACGATCGTGGAAAGGCCCGGAAACGACCGGTCGCTTTCCGGCGAGTCCGCCGCACCGTGGCACGTGAGCAGGGTGGGAGCGGCGTCGCCGCGGGGCAAAGCCACACACCGTAACGCGCGATCCGGCCCTCAGCAACCCGTCCGTGTCGCGCCACCCCCGGCAAGACACGGCAAATCCGTCGGCTGCCTGGTTGAATGGGATGAGCTAGGGCGTAACCAGGCAGCCGTGACGCGCGGCAGGGACGAGGAGCGATGACCGACACCAACGGAACCGAGAAGGCTACCCACCCGGATCCCGGCACCAGCCAGCGCGCCGATGCCGCCAAGCCCGGTCCCACGCCGCGTCCGTCGGCCGTGCCGAAGCCGGGCGCGCGCAAACCCGAACCCCCCAAGCCACATGCGGTCAAACCTGCCCCGGGGCCCGCGCAGGAGCACCCGCATCCGGTCGTCGTCCCCACAGTGAGCGATCCGAGCAAATGGGGCCGGGTCGACGAGGACGGCACGGCCTGGGTGAAGACCGCCGAGGGTGAGCGGGTCGTCGGCTCCTGGCAGGCCGGCGACGCGGCCGAGGGCCTGGCCCACTTCGGCCGCCGGTTCGACGATCTGGCCACCGAGGTCGCGTTGCTGGAGGCGCGGCTGGCCGCGGGCACCGACGCCCGCAAGACCAAGGCGTCCGCCCTCGCACTTGCCGAATCGTTGCCCACCGCGGCGGTGATCGGCGACGTCGACGGCCTGGCCCGGCGCCTGCAGGCGATCATGGAGCACTCCGACGAGGCCGCCGCGCACGCCAAGGAGGAGAAGGAGCGCACCCGCCACGAGCAGACCGAGCGCAAGGAGACGCTGTGCGCGGAGGCGGAGCAGATCGCGGCGGAATCCACCCAGTGGAAGGCCGCAGGTGACCGGCTGCGCGAGATTCTCGACGAGTGGAAGACCATCCGCGGCGTGGACCGCAAGGTCGACGACGCGCTGTGGCGGCGATTCTCCAAGGCGCGCGAGGCGTTCAACCGCCGGCGCGGAGCGCACTTCGCCGAATTGGACCGGGAGCGGGCGGCGGCCAAGGCGCGCAAGGAGGAGCTCTGCGTGCGCGCCGAGGAACTGTCCGGGTCCACCGACTGGGTGGGCACCGCCGCGGTGTTCCGCGAACTGCTGACCGAGTGGAAGGCCGCCGGTCGCGCCCCGCGCGAGGCCGACGAGCAGCTGTGGCGCCGCTTCAAGAGCGCGCAGGACGTGTTCTTCGCCGCCCGCAACGCCGCCGCCTCCGAGCGCGACGCCGAATTCGAGCAGAACGCGGCCGCCAAGGAGGACCTGCTGCGCCACTACGAGGACAAGATCCCGGCGCAACTCGATCCCGATTCCGCGGCCCTCGACACCGCCCGCGCGGCGCTGCGCGAGCTGCAGGACAAGTGGGACGCCATCGGCAAGGTGCCGCGTGAGCGCATCCAGGAGCTGGAGGGCAAGCTGCGCGCGATCGAGCGGCGGGTCCGCGAGGCGGTCGACACCCAGTGGCGGCGCACCGATCCGGAGGCGGTGGCCCGCGCCGCCCAGTTCCGGGAACGGGTGGCGCAGTTCGAGGAGCAGGCCGCCAAGGCCCGCGCGGCCGGTCGCACTCGCGACGAGGAGAAGGCCCTCGAACAGGCCAAACAGTGGCGAGAGTGGGCGGAGGCGGCCGAAGGGGCGGTCACCCGGCGCTAGGGAGTTTCCGAGATGGACATCCAGGAGATCAACAAGCGGGTGATCGAGCAGTTCCGCGCGGGCGGCGAGATCGACGGCATGCACCGCGACCGCCTGCTACTGCTCACCACCACCGGCCGCCGCTCCGGAACGCCACACACGACGCCGATGATGTTCCACCGCGACGGCGACCGAGTCGTGGTGATCGCCTCCAACCAGGGCGCACCCCGCCACCCGCAGTGGTATCTCAACCTGACCGCCAACCCGTCCGTCACAGTCGAACTCGGCGACGAAACCTATTCCGCCACAGCCCGACCGCTCACGGGCGCCGACTACGACAGGGTCTGGCAGGAAATCAAGCAGCTCTACCCCTTCTTCACCGACCACGAGGCCAAGGCGGGGCGCACTATTCCGGCAATCGCCCTGGAGCGCTGAGTAGTAGGTCCCCGACCGAGGCGCGCCTGAATCGTCTGCACGCTGGCCTGTGTCTGCAAGCCGCCCATCGAGCGAAACTCATTCGGGGAGTGGCAGTTTCGACGTCCACCAGGCACATCAGCGCATGCGGTTGGATTACGTCCAGATGACTGGGCGACCGCGTGATCACGGCATCGACATCGGCGGCACGCACCTGATCGACCAGCGGGATGACCCGCTACTGCTTGTCCTTGGGGTCGTCGCCGCGGAGCCAGGTGCGCTCGTGTTTTTCGCGTTCCGCGGCGGCCTGGCGGCGTTGTTCCTCGGCCTCCAGGTGCAAGGCGGTGCGGCTCCAGACGACCTTGATCCAGTGGAAGGTCAGGACGATGATCGCGAGGGTGGCGAGGATCAGGCCGATGCCCGGGCCCGCGCCCTCGTAGTTGCCCAGTCCGGGGGTTTGGCGGTGCCAGATCGACAGCACGCCGAAGACGCTGGCGATGGCGGATCCGGCGACCGCGATCCAGGCCAGCACCCACCGGCGGGTGACCAGCGCCAGGGACGAGAATCCGATGCCGAAGACGACGACGAACCATTCGAAGACTCGCGACGGCAGTCCGATGTGCTCGGCCTGGGCGGTGGCGTCGTAGAGCAACGCGTCCAGCCCGCGCGCGGCGCCGGCGTGCGGCAGCACCAGCGATAGCAGCAGCACGAACACCGCCACCGCCACCACCATGGCGCGCGCGCCCGGATCGATCTCGCCCGCGATCTTGCGCTCGACGGCCTCGAGGTCGTCACGGAACTCTTCGAATACCTTCGTCTCGGCCGGGTTCATCTGCTCCTCGTTCGGCTCGGCGGCCTGGCCCGCTGATTCGCCCTCGCGCGCGGACGCGCCCTCCACCGGAATACTACCGCCCGTCGTACCAACCTCGGCCGACCGGTCACCCGTGGACGCCGGCCGCGGGTCGCCGGTTTCGGAACTCGTCTCGCCGCGGTCGACGCCGCCGTTCTCCCCCGCCGCATGCGCGCCACCGCCCTGCCCCGCCTCTGTGCGCTCGGCCGGGCTCTCCCGCCGTGCCTCGTCTTCGCTGCGATCAACCACCGGTCACCACCGCTTCGTCGCCATATCGGATCATCCTCCGTGCGACTTCACCGTAGTCCGATGCTCTTGCGCTGCCCGCGGGCCGCCCGTCTCACACACTCGCAGCGGCCACCGCGGGGGTGCCATTCTCCCGACATCGGTCCGGCCACCGACTCCACCTCCGTCACCCCGGCACGCCACCTCCGTCACCCCGGCACGCCTTCTCTGTCATCCCGGCATGCCTTCTCTGTCATTCCGGCATGCTTTTGGCCGGAATCCACTGCGAGATCCCCGCCGAAAGCACGCCGGGAAATCAGAGGAGAGTCGCACCGGGCCGAGGTGGGTTGTTATGTGCCGCAGCCGGTGTCGCAGGTGGCGGAGGCGACCGGGGCGGGGGCGCCGATGGTGGGGAGGCCGAGGCCGACGCCTATGGGGGCAGTTTTGGGGGTGATGCCGCGTTCGTGGGCGTCGCCGGCGCGGGTGCGGCGGTGGGTGTGGACGGGGCTGTCGGCGATCAGGTGGTGGGGGGCGGCGCCGGTGATGTCGACTGTGACGATGTCGCCGGGGCGGATCGTGTTGTCGACGGGCGGACGGAAGTGCACGAGGCGGCCGTCGCGGGCGCGTCCGCTCATCCGGGCGGTGGCGGCGTTCTTCTTGCCCGCGCCCTCGGCGACCAGCAGTTCCACCTCGGTGCCGACCAGAGCGCGGTTGGCCGCCAGCGACACCTCCTCCTGCAGCGCGACGAGCCGGTCGTAGCGCTCCTGCACCACGGCCTTGGGCACCTGGTCGGGCATCGTCGCGGCCGGGGTGCCGGGCCGGATCGAGTACTGGAAGGTGTAGGCGCTGGTGAATCGCGCCTGCCGTACCACGTCCAGGGTCTCCTGGAAATCCTCCTCGGTCTCGCCAGGGAAGCCAACGATGATGTCGGTGGTGATGGCCGCGTGCGGCATGGCGGCGCGCACCTTCTCGATGATCCCGAGATAGCGGGCCTTGCGATAGGAACGGCGCATCGCCTTGAGCACGCGATCGGAGCCGGACTGCAGCGGCATGTGCAACTGCGGGCACACGTTCGGCGTCTCCGCCATCGCCTCGATGACGTCATCGGTGAACTCCGCCGGATGCGGTGAGGTGAATCGGACCCGTTCCAGACCGTCGATACCTCCGCAGGCACGCAACAACTTCGCGAACGCGCCACGATCGCGATGCTCGCCCGCGTCGGCGAAGTTCACGCCGTAGGAATTGACGTTCTGCCCCAGCAGCGTCACCTCCAGCACGCCCTGATCCACCAGCGCCTGCACCTCGGCCAGGACATCGCCGGGACGCCGGTCCACCTCCTTGCCGCGCAGCGACGGAACGATGCAGAAGGTGCAGGTGTTGTTGCAGCCCACCGAGATCGACACCCACCCGGCGTAAGCCGACTCCCGCTTGGCGGGCAGCGTCGACGGGAACGCCTCCAGCGATTCCAGGATCTCGACCTGTGCCTGTTCGTTGTGCCGGGCCCGTTCCAGCAGCACCGGCAGCGACCCGATGTTGTGCGTGCCGAAGACGACGTCCACCCAGGGCGCCTTGCGCACCACGGTGTCGCGGTCCTTCTGCGCCAGGCAGCCGCCGACGGCGATCTGCATACCCGGCCGCTCGGCCTTCACCGGGGCCAGATGCCCCAGCGTGCCGTAGAGCTTGTTGTCGGCGTTCTCGCGCACCGCACAGGTGTTGAACACCACCAGATCCGCGGTCGCGCCCGCGGCGGCCTTGACGTAACCGGCGTCTTCGAGCAGGCCCGACAGCCGTTCGGAGTCGTGCACGTTCATCTGGCAGCCATAGGTGCGCACCTCGTAGGTCCGCCCCGCCGCGGTGTCAGTGGTGGAACGCTGCCCGGCGACACGTACTCCAACCTGCGTAGACGAATTCACCCGTCCAGGGTATCGGCTGCCGGAAATCCCCGAACGACCCCGCCGACCTGGGGCTGACCGGGCGTGATACGGGTCACTGATGTCAAGCGATGGTTAAAGACAGGAGGCAACGGTGCGACGCATCTGCGAATATTGCGCATTTCCAGCACTTTCGCTCTAGGGTCTGTTTTCATGACCGACGCTGCCGACGCAACACCCGGCACTGCCACCGAGCCGACCACCGCCACCGACGCTGCCGCCGCGCCACCGATGATCTCGATGCGCGATGTGGACAAGCACTTCGGCGATCTGCACGTACTGCAGGACATCAATCTCGAGGTGCCCAAGGGGCAGGTCGTGATCGTCCTGGGTCCGTCCGGATCCGGTAAGTCGACGCTGTGCCGCACCATCAACCGTCTGGAGCCCATAGACTCCGGCGCCATCGCCATCGACGGCGTCGAACTGCCCGCCGAGGGCCGCGGCCTGGCCAAGCTGCGCGCCGACGTCGGCATGGTGTTCCAGTCGTTCAACCTGTTCGCCCACAAGACCATCCTCGAGAACGTGATGCTGGCGCCGATCAAGGTGCGCCGCATCGACAAGAAGCGGGCGCACGAGAAGGCCATGCAACTGCTGGAGCGGGTCGGCATCGCCAATCAGGCCGAGAAGTATCCCGCCCAGTTGTCCGGCGGACAACAGCAGCGCGTCGCCATCGCCCGCGCGCTGGCGATGAACCCCAAGGTGATGCTGTTCGACGAGCCCACCTCCGCCCTCGACCCTGAGATGGTCAACGAGGTGCTCGAGGTGATGGTGTCCTTGGCCAAGGAGGGGATGACCATGCTCGTGGTCACCCATGAGATGGGCTTCGCCCGCCGTGCCGGCGACCGGGTGCTGTTCATGGACAACGGCCAGATCGTGGAGGACCGTGCCCCGGAAACGTTCTTCACCGCGCCGGAATCCGAGCGCGCCAAGGATTTCCTCGGCAAGATCTTGAGCCACTGACCGGTGGCGACCACCTGAGTACACACCTTAGAGAGGGAATTAGATGAGGATCACCCGTGCGCTGCAATTCGGCATAGGCGCCCTGGCCGTCGCGATCGTCGCGGCAGGCTGTGGTGGCGGCAGTTCCAAGACTGCCTCCGAGCACGCCGCCGACGGCAAGCTCACCATCGGCATCAAATATGACCAACCCGGCATGGGCCTGCGTACCAAGGACGGTACGTTCTCCGGTTTCGACGTCGACGTCGCCAAGTACGTGGCGGGCAAGATGGGCGTCTCGGAGGACAAGATCACGTTCAAGGAGGCGCCCACCCCCCAGCGCGAGACGCTGATCCAGAACGGGCAGGTCGACTTCGTGGTCGGCACCTACTCGATCACCGACCAGCGCAAGGAGAAGGTCGACTTCGGCGGGCCGTACTACATCGCGGGCCAGGGTCTGCTGGTGCGTGCGGACAACACCTCCATCACCGGCCCGGAGTCGCTGACCGGCGGCAAGAAGCTGTGCTCGGTGAAGGGTTCCACCCCCGCGCAGAACATCCAGAAGAAGTACGCCAACGACGTGCAGCTGCAGGAGTACGACACCTACGCGCTGTGCGTGGAGGCGCTGAAGTCGAACGCGGTCGACGCGCTGACCACCGACGACATCATCCTGGCCGGGTTCGCCGCGCAGAACCCGGGCCAACTGAAGCTGGTGGGCAAGCCGTTCACCACCGAGAAGTACGGCATCGGCGTGAAGAAGGGCGACACCGAGTCGCGCGGCAAGATCAACGACGCGATCGAGGCGATGGTCAACGACGGCTCGTGGAAGGCCGCGATCGACAAGAACTTCGCGGGCACCGGCTTCGAACCGGCCGCGCCGCCGCAGGTCGACCGCTACTGATTCGCACTCGTCCGAGGGGCGGTCCTTCCCGGATCGCCCCTCGCCCCAAAAGATTCACTCCATGACGATCGGAGGGACACGTCCGCCGTGTTCGACATGATCTCCCGATACCAAGACCAGTTGCTCGACGCATTCTGGATGACCATCAAGCTGACCCTGCTGTCGGCTGTCGGGGCACTGGTCCTCGGCACCATCGTGGCCGCCATGCGGGTCTCGCCGGTGCCGGTGGCACGCTGGGTCGGCACGGCGTACGTGACCATCTTCCGCAATACGCCGCTGACGCTGATCCTGGTGTTCTGCTCGCTCGGCATCTACACCACCCTCGGCGTCAAGCTGGCCAGCGAGAGCAGCGGGCTGGACTTCCTGCCCACCAACAACTTCCGCTACGCCGTACTCGGATTGTCAATCTACACAGCGGCTTTCGTCTGTGAGTCGATCCGGTCCGGCATCAATACGGTGCCGATGGGCCAGTCCGAGGCGGGCCGCTCGCTCGGTCTGACCTTCGGCCAGAACCTGCGCTATATCGTGCTGCCGCAGGCGTTCCGGTCGGTGATCGCACCACTGGGCAGCGTGCTGATCGCGCTGACCAAGAACTCCACCATCGCCGCCGCGATCGGTGTGGCCGAGGCCGCCCTGCTGATGGCGGAGATGATCGAGACCGAGGCCGACGTCCTGGCCATCGGCGCGATCTTCGCCCTCGGCTTCGTGATCCTGACTCTCCCCACCGGGTTCGTCTTCGGTTGGCTGGCACAGAAATTCGAGGTGAAGCGATGAGCTCGGGCGCCTCCGTCCTCTTCGACGCGCCCGGGCCGAAGGCGCGGGTACGTCACAACCTCTACTCGGTGCTGGTCGCCGCCGTGATCGTCGCGGCGGTGTGGCTGGTCATCGACGCCCTCGGAAACAAGGGCCAGCTCACCGCCGACAAGTGGAAACCGTTCGTGGACGCGGAGGTGTGGGAGACCTACATCCTGCCGGGTCTGCGCGGCACCATCGTGGCGGCCGTGCTGTCGATCGTGTTCGCACTGATCATCGGCATGATCTTCGGCCTGCTGCGGCTGTCGGACCATCGCAGCGTGCGGATCGTGGCGGGGGCGATCGTCGAGTTCGCCCGGGCCATCCCGGTGCTGATCCTGATGATCTTCCTGTACGCGGTGATCGCCAAGTACGACCTCACCGACTCCAGCCAGTACGCGCTGACCGCGGTGGTGATCGCGCTGACGGTCTACAACGGCTCGGTCATCGCGGAGATCGTGCGCTCGGGCATCCGCTCGCTGCCCAAGGGCCAGTCCGAGGCGGCGGTGGCGCTGGGCATGCGCAAGGTCCAGTTGATGCGGATGATCCTGCTGCCGCAGGCGATCACGGCGATGCTGCCCGCGATCGTGTCGCAGATGGTGGTGGCGCTGAAGGATACGGCGCTCGGCTACCAGATCACCTACCAGGAGATCGTGCGGCAAGGTCAGCAGCTCGGCGCGGCCGAGCAGAACACCGTGCCGTCGCTGATCGTCGTCGCCGTCGTCATGATCGCGCTGAACTGGTCGCTGACCAGCTTCGCCACCTGGCTGGAGCGGCGCCTGCGGTCGCGTAAGAAGGGGCGCGCTGTCGTTCCGGCCGCCGCGGCCCTCACCGACGCGGCGCCGGGCATGGATCTGACCAAGTCGCGATAATTTCATCGATGTGTCGATCCGGGCCGCCGCCATCCACAGCGCCGTGGCCGCGGTGGGCACGCCGCCGGTGAGACCGAGTTCGCGGACCGGATCCTCACCGGCGACGATCGCGAAGACCGCGTCGAGCTCTTCGTGCCGTTGTGCCGCGGCGCTCAGCGCCGCGATCCCGCCGTAGGAGATGCCGGTCAGCGCGAGAGGGCGTTGCACCAGGGCTATCCGCGGATCCATTCCAGCACCTCGTCGTCGCGGTGTTCGCGCGGGCTGAAGAAGCTCCTCGGTAGCGGAAGCGGTGCGGCCACGGGAACGCCTCAATCGCCGCCCGCGTCCTCGTTGTCGATCCGCTCGCGGATTGCCCGCACGGACCGGTCTTTCGGCGTCCGCTGCGGCCAGCAGACCGCGATTATCAAGACGCCCAATGGAATACCGGTCACGAGGAGCAGACCGACCTGCCAACCGAGCCAATTCACGACGCCTCCGTCTGGCTCGAAACTCTTGTGCGCCACTCCATCGCGACTCCTGACCGCCGTTGGTGCGGCGACCCGGAGCCAGGTCCTTTCCGCCGATCCCGGGTGCCTGTTCCCACGCTAGGAACGCCCGCGGGCGCAAGCCACAGAGTTGACAAAAGTTGACGACGAATCGGTGGTCACCGTGGCCGCGAGCTGGGAAGATTACGAGGTCCTGGTTGGATCCCCGTAAAGGAGTGCCCTCGATGACAAGTCTGCGTCTTCTCGGCTCTGGATCCGGGAACAAGACGTGCCCCTGCCTGTACGAGACCGAATCGGGCGGCCTGGTGGTACAGGGCACCGGCGAGCGCGGGGCGGCCGCCGTCACCGTGCCGCACGTCCTGCTGGACTGGGTGGAGCCCGGTATGCGAATCACGGTGGACGCCACGGACATTCCCGGCAAGATCATCGTGCGCGGGGCTCCGGCGAGCGCGGAGATCATGCAGCAACTGATCCTCGGGGGCGATGAAACGGCAGTGGAGGTGCACCTATGCGAGTAATCGCGGCGGGCAACGACGACTCCTTCACCGGTCTCTTTCTCGCGGCACACCATTCGGCACGGCATCTGGAGGTCCGCGACAACTATGCCGTGTCCGAGGAGGCCGACGCGTTCCGGGCCTGGCGAGCGGACGGCCGCGTCGTCGAAACCGAGGCCGACCGCGAATGGACGAGCCTCGTGCGCACCCTCGCAGCCCGCGGCGTGACCGTGACCCGGCTGCGCATCGTGTCGATTCCGCCCAGCGAGTACATCCGGTGGCTCGTCGCGACGAGCACGCACAACATCGCGGCGGGTGAGGAGATCCGTTGGCTTCCGAGAGATCGGGCGGAAGGGCCGGTGCCACTGGACGATTGGTGGCTGTTCGACCGAAATACGGCCGGGTTCACCACGTTCGATGACAACGACGCGTATACCGGGCTCGCGGTAAGCGCGGACCCCGCGGTCGCGAAGGTATGCGTCGAGGCATGGGATCGGCTGTGGCCACAGGGCATCGATCACGCTCGATTCGCGAACAGCGAGTTCGCCCTGCGGTGAGCGATGTCGTCGCACAGGCGCAGGCGGCCCTCGGGGCTCGCCTGCGTGAGCTTCGCAGGGACGCCCGGCTGACCGGCAGGCAACTCGCCACCGGGTGCGGCTGGCACCCGACGAAGGTGTCGCATATCGAGAACGGCAGGCGCCGCCCCTCCGAGGCGGACCTGTTGGCGTGGTGCCGGGCGGTGGACAACACGCTCGTGTACGACGACCTGGTCGCCTCGTTGCGGAACCTGCGGTCGATGTATCTGGAATGGCGGCGCACGCTCACCGCGGGGCACGCCCACGCGCAGCGGCAGATCGGGCAGGAGTTCCGGGATGCCCGGCATATCCGGTGGTTCGAGGAATCCATCATCCCCGGCATCCTGCAGACCGAGGCCTACGCGCGGGCGATCCTGACCGGATGCTTGAGCGTGCTCCCCGGCGTTCGTGACGACGTCGACGCCGCCGTCCGCCAACGCACCGCCAACCGAGCGGTGCTGCGCACCGGCGACCGACGCTTCGCATTCCTGGTACATGAGGCCGCCCTCCGGCGAACGGTCGGCGGCGCACCCGTGATGCGCGAACAACTGACCCACTTGATCGACGACCTCGCCAACCCCCGCCTGTCCCTGGGCGTGATCCCGATGGCCGCCCGATGGGTATGCCCCACACACGGATTCACCATGTTCGACCGCTCCTCGGTCACGGTCGAAACCATCTCCGCGGAACTCACCGTGACCAGACCCAGCGAAATCGCCATCTACGAGGACACTTTCGCAGCCATGAACAGGGTCGCGATCCACGGCGCCAACGCAAACACCTTGATAGACAACATCTTACAGACCACCTGACCCGACCGAATTGGCAGCCGCAGGCCTCGGACGGTGCGTGCTACTCGCCTGGCTCGGCGGCGAGTTCCTCCTTCACCACCGTGTAGGCCGTGGACTGGTTGTAGCCGCGGCGGGCAAGCATGCCGACCAGGCGGCGGATTGTCTTCTCGCGGTCCAGGTTTCGGGGCATGGTGCGGAGTTTGCGGCGGACCAGTTCGGCGGCGCTGTCGTGGTCGTCCGCGGGGTTGTGGTCGGCAGGGACCACTCCGATATCGAGTGATTTCGACGCGTTGCGGGCCGAATCTGCTGTGCTGTCGTCGAACTCGATGTCCGACAGTTCCGCCTTCACCACGGTGTAGGCGGTAGATGGGTTGTAGCCGCGGCGGGCAAGCATGCCGACCAGGCGGCTCATTGCCTTGTCGCGGGTGAGGTGAGCGGGGAGCGAGTTGAGTGTGCGGCGGACCAGTTCGGCGGCACGGACGTTTTCGTCCTCGGCGGTGACGGAGGCGAGGGCGGGTTCGGCGTCGGCGGACGCCACGCCCTTGCGGCGCAGTTCCTGGGCGATCGCCTTCTTGCCTTTGCCGGAGTAGGTGTGGCGGGAATGCACCCACTGCTCGGCGAAGGCGGCATCATCGATGAGCCCAACCTCCGCGAGCCGGTTCAAGACCCGCTCGGCGACATCGGGAGTAAATCCCTTGGCCGCCAACTTATCCGCCAGCTCTGATCTGCTCCGCGCCCGATCGGTCAGCAAGCGGAGGCAGACATCCTTGGCCTGCGCCTCGGTGCCACCACCCTCGGGCACCGAACCAGACTTCTCGCCCCGCCTCCTACGCCCGCGGCGTCGACCGCGCGCCTCGTCGTCATCCGGCGGACCGGTTGCGGCCAGTTCCTCCCCCAGTGGCCCATCCCCGCTCGATTTCGCGCGTTTCGGCCGACGGCGGCCACGAGCAGGATCGGGAGCCTGGCCGCCACCCTCCAGCTGTTGGCGCAGCCGTTCCACCGCCTCGAGCCGAGTCGCGCCGGGGTCCTGCACAGGATCGGACCCCAGCGCGTCCCGGTCTGGCATCGGTTAGAAGTCGACGGGCGCCTCGGCGCCCGCGTCTGCGGTGACATCTGCTCCGATGCCGAGCTTTTCCTTGATCTTCTTCTCGATCTCGTCGCGCACGTCGTGGTTCTCGAGGAGGAACTTGCGGGCGTTCTCCTTGCCCTGGCCGAGCTGGTCGCCCTCGTAGGTGTACCAGGAGCCGGACTTGCGGACGAAGCCGTGCTCGACGCCCATATCGATGAGCGAACCCTCCTTGGAGATGCCGTGGCCGTAGAGGATGTCGAACTCGGCCTGCTTGAACGGCGGCGAGACCTTGTTCTTGACGACCTTGACGCGGGTGCGGTTGCCGACCGCGTCGCTGCCGTCCTTCAGCGTCTCGATGCGGCGCACGTCCAGGCGCACCGAGGCGTAGAACTTCAGCGCCTTACCGCCCGTGGTGGTCTCGGGCGAGCCGAACATGACGCCGATCTTCTCGCGCAGCTGGTTGATGAAGATGGCCGTGGTGCCGGAGTTGTTGAGCGCGCTGGTCATCTTGCGCAGCGCCTGGCTCATCAGGCGGGCCTGCAGGCCGACGTGGCTGTCGCCCATCTCGCCCTCGATCTCGGCGCGCGGTACCAGCGCGGCCACCGAGTCGATGACGATGATGTCGATGGCGCCGGAACGGACCAGCATGTCGGCGATTTCGAGCGCCTGCTCACCGGTGTCGGGCTGGGAGACCAGCAGCGCGTCGGTGTCGACGCCGAGCTTGCGGGCGTAGTCGGGATCGAGCGCGTGCTCCGCGTCGATGAACGCCGCGACGCCGCCCGCCGCCTGCGCATTGGCCACCGCGTGCAGGGCGACGGTGGTCTTACCCGAGGACTCCGGGCCGTAGACCTCGATGATCCGACCGCGCGGCAGGCCGCCCAGGCCCAGTGCCACATCCAGCGCGATCGACCCCGTGGGGATGACCGAGATGGGCTGGCGCGCTTCCTCTCCCAGGCGCATCACGGCGCCCTTGCCGAAGCTCTTCTCGACCTGCGCCAGTGCGAGTTCGAGCGCCTTGTCGCGGTCGTAAGCCTGTGGTGCCATCGTCTGGTTCCCCTTCTGGACGGGTGCGTCTCGTTATGTGGTTGGCGCCCACGTTAGAGGGCGGCACCGACAAGTTCTGCCGCACAGCTTAGACGAACACGTGTTCGAGGCAAGCGACGCGCCCGGAGATCAGCAGATGAGGTTCACCGCGGCGGCAGGATCGAAGGACACGTGGACATGGTCGTAGTGATTGGCGGTCGAGCCGCCGCGGTCCTCCATGACCGACCAGCCGCCGCCGTCGTTGTGCCGCTGCCGCCAGATCACGTAGTTCACGCCGAGGCGCTCCTTGTCGGCCAGGACGAAATCCGCGATCGCATCGCCCTGCGCGGCATCGGCGATCATGAAGTCCAGCGCCAGACCGGCGCCGTGGTCGTCGTTGCCGCGCCCCTCGGCGCCACCGATCTCGGCGACGGCGAAGGTCTTGCCGATCAGGTGGCCCACCTGCGCCACGTGGGGGCGAGTCCCGGCGAGTTCGGTCGGGCACAGGGAGTACTGCCGGGCCTGCTTGGCCAGCAGCGGGCCGTCACCGGCTGCCGCCGGGAGCGCCGGTGCGACCCGGGCCTGCGGCGGGGCGGGCGCCGGGGACGAGTGCGCGCCGACCGCGGACAGCGATTCGATCGCTGCGGCATCCTCGGCGGCCGAACTCGGCCGGGTCACGATCCAGACGATGGCGACGACAACGGCGACGACGGCGATAGCACCGACCGTCGGCAGGTTCGGACTCCGACCGGTAGCGGGTTTGCGATGTTGACCAGGCACGACGCCGACCACCACCTACACTCGGGAGCAAGTCACGAATAGATTACGGAGTTATCCCGAAAATATCACACCAGAGCCGACGGGGTGCCGGTACCGCAAGCTCAGGCGCGACTCGCCTGCGGCACCAGGGTGACGCGGTCGGTGTGCAGCAACGCCTGCGCCTGTTTGAGCACCCGCAGCGCCGGGGTGATCTCGATGTCGGTGATGCCGTCCAGCTGACCCAGCCGCTCGGTGACGTAGCGGTACAGGTGCGCGATATCGCGGCAGACGACCGAGTTCAGCAGATTCGTCGACCCGGTGGTGGCCGCGACGAAGGTGGTCTCCGGATGCGTCGCGAGTGCGCGCCCGACCGCGTCGAGTTCGCCGGGACGCACGCGCAGCCACAGCATCGCCCGCGTCGCGTAACCCATCCGCTCGATCGCGAAATCGAGATCGAAATACAGCACTCCGGCCTGCTCGAGCTCCGCCATCCGCCGTGCGACCCGAGTTGCGCTCCAACCGGTTTCGGCCGCCAGCTGGGCATACGAGGCGCGCCCGTCCCGGGCGAGCACGGCCAACATGACCTCGTCGCCCGCCGACAGATCGACCGCCACCTCCGGTCCGGCATCGCTGCCGCACCCGCGTTCCGGTCCCAACTCCTCTCGCTGCCACGCGGTGAGGAGGCGGCCGTGGCGCGGCCACTCCTCGTCCAGCGGGAACCGATACATGATCTCGTAGGCCGACATCCCGCTCACCTGGCTGGCCCGCGGAAGGGTGTTGAGCAGCAACCGATCTCGCTGATCGCCCGACCGCGGTCGGCTCACGCACGTCACCTCGGAACCGGTCGACAGCAGCGTCACCCAGCTCACATCGGGCAGCCTGGCCAGCGACTCGGCCAGCCGCAGCGCCTTGTCGGGCGTGGACCGCAGCCGCAGCATCCAGCGGGTGCTGCCCAGCGGCACCGCGTTCACCAGCCCGGAGATGTGGAGCATGTCGCGCTGGCGCAGCGATCGGTAGCGCCGCGCCACCGTCTGTTCGGAGACACCGAGGATCGCGGCGAGCCGCGCGAACGGAATACGGGGGTCGGTGACCAGGCCGTGCAGGATCTGCTTGTCGAGCAGATCCAGGACGGAGGATTCATTGATCTCTTCGAGGTCCATAGTCGGATTCCAACGTCCATAGGCGGCTGGGTAGGTAGATATTCAAGCATGCCGCACGCTTGGCGTCGATATCGTTCGCTCACTACTTGGAGGTCGCCATGCGAAAATGGCTCCCCTTGTTCGCGGCGTGCCTCGGCACGCTGATACTGCTCATCGACGTCACCATCGTCAACGTGGCGCTGCCCGACATCGCCGCCGACCTCGGCACCGGGCTGTCCGGATTGCAGTGGGTCGTCGACGGGTACGCCCTGGCGTTGGCGGCGCTGCTGCTGGTGCTCGGGTCGCTGGCCGACCGGATCGGCGCGAAGCCGACCTATCTGGCCGGGCTGGTCGTATTCGCGATCGCCTCGCTGGCCTGCGGGATCGCGGAGTCGTCGGCGATTCTCGTCGCGGCGCGGGCACTTCAGGGCGTCGGCGGTGCGGCGATGTTCGCGACCACGCTGTCGTTGCTGCATGCCACCTACACCGGCCGCGAACGCGGCGTCGCCTTCGGCGCCTGGGGTGCGGTGGCGGGCGCGGCGGCGGGCATCGGCGTGGTGCTCGGCGGAGTGCTGACCGATCTGCTGTCGTGGCGGTGGATCTTCTTCGTGAACCTGCCGATCGCCGCGGTCACGATCGCGTTGTCCGCCTTGGTGTTCGGGCCGTCGGCGCGGCATGCGGAGCGCCGGATCGATGTGGCGGGCATGGTGGCGTTCGCGGCGGCGGCGACGGCGGTCACCTACGGCGTCATCCGCGGCGGCGAGCACGGCTGGGCGGATGCGCAGGCGATCACATCGCTGCTCGCCGGAGTGGTCGCGGCGGTGGCGTTCGCCCTGATCGAATCGCGCACCGCGGCGCCAATGTTCCCGCTGGCGCTGCTGCGGCACCGCGAATTCGGCGCGACCATGATCGCGGCCACCGGCTTCAACTTCGCGGCCTTCGCGGCCAGCCCGCTGATCTCGCTGTGGCTGCAGCAACAGTTGCGTCTGACGGCGCTGCAGGCCGGTCTGTCCATGTTGCCGCTGGCGGCGACCGCCTTCGTGGTGTCGGGGGTCTTCGGCCGACTGCTGCACGATCTCGCGCCCAAGTGGACCATCGGCGGCGGTCTCGTCGTGATCGGCGCGGGCACCGGCCTGCTCGCGGCCATCGACACCGGATCGTCCTGGACCGCACTGCTACTCGGCTACATCGTGGTCGGCGTGGGAGTCGGTGTCATGGCACCGGCGCTGATGTCGGTCGGGATGGCGGCCGTGCCGCCGCAGCAGAGCGGTACCGCGGCGGGCGCGGTGAACACCGCCCGACAGTTGGGTCTGGCACTGGGAGTCGCGGTGCTGGGCACCGTCTTCCGCAGCGCGGCCGGGGATGGCGACCGAATCACGCTGCCGCAGTTCGTCAACGGCCTCGACGCGGCCGTGACGGTGGCGAGCGGGGTCGGAATCGGGCTCGGAATCATCGCCTTCGCCCTGTTCCACCGCCGGACGCGGGTACCGGCCGCGCCCGAGGCCACCGGACACGAGGTCCCGGTCGCCTGATCTCAGACCGTCGGATTTGACCGGGGATCGTGGCGATATTGCCCAGGGTGATGAACATGGAGTTGCCGCGATAGTCGGGCCAGCGCAGCCGCGTGGGCGAAAGCACGGGCCGCCCGCCACTACGCCCGGAGAACCTGAGTCACCAGCGGGTGCGCGGAACGTCGAATTCGGCGCACAACGCACGCCAGACGTCGCGGGGATCGACACCGGCCTCGATGGCCTGGGCGCCGGTGCGACCGCCCATGGACGGCAGCACATGGTCGGCCAGCAGGGAGTCGCCGCGCACCACTCCGAACTCGGCGTGCAACATTTCCCGGAAGTCAGTCAATCGCACTGGATCGAGGGTACCTGCCGCCTCGACGCTGTTCGTGTCCGCGTAGGCCGGATCGGAGGGCTCGTTCTCATCGCGCACGCGCCGTGTCGAGCACGCGGCGGCAGATGTCGATCGGATCGGCGACATCGGACACCGTCGCCGCGGCGGCCCGCGCGGCAGCCCGGTACGACGGATCGTCGAGCACCTGTCGCACCGCCGCCCGCACCGCTTCGCCGGTGAACGGCCGCACTACGACCGAACTCCCTTGCCGGGCAGCACGATTGGCCAGCTCCCACTGGTCGCCCCCGCCGGGAACGGTGACGATCGGCACTCCGGCCAGCAGGGATTTCGCCAGCAGGCCGTGCCCGCCGCCGCCAACCACCACGTCGGCGTGCCGGAGCAGTTCGTCCTGCCGACCCAAACCCGCGGTGGCCCAGTGCGGAACCTGCTCCGGAGGTGTATGAATCATCGACACCGCCGCCCGCACACCGGCGCCGTCGAGGGCCTGCAGCACGCCCTCGGCCATGTCCTGCACGCCCGTGTGCGCCGTCGACGGCGCCACCATGACGAGGGGTTGGTCGCCGGGCGGCACGGGCAGCACGTCGTCGGTGGGCTCCCACAGCAGCGGGCCGACCACGTGCGCGTCGTCCGGCCAGTCCGGCCGCGGCAGCTCCAGGGCGGGCAGGGTCGCGATCAGCCGCGCGTCCGGGCCCGGATCGTGCTCGGGCAGACCCACGCCCATACGGGCCTGAGCGCGCTGCCGGTCCCCGCGGTGGATCGCCCGAGCCGTCATACCGCGCAGCACCGCGTCCCGGGCGCGGCCGCGCAGCCCCTCCCCCGGCGCGAGACCACTTCCGATGGGAGGCAACGCCTTCGACGGCAGGTACAGCGGGTGCGGAGACAGCTCCACCCACGGCACGCCGAGCCGTTCGGCGGCCATGCCGCCCCCCGCCGTCAGAATGTCCGACACCACCAGTTCGGGAAGCATCGCGCTCAGTTCGGGCAGGATCTCCGAGGAGATGTGCGCGGCGCGCTCGTGGATCCGCCGACCGGCATCGCCGTCGTCGTCCTCCGGGCGCGGCGCCAGCCCCTTCAGCCGCCGCACCCCGATGCCCGCCGCGCGGGCGGCGTCGAACCAGACGGGCGCGGTGAACAGCACCGGTTCGTCGCCCACCGCGAGAAATCGCAGGCACAGCGCCATAGCCGGGAACGCATGACCGGGGTCGGGGCCCGCGACGACAGCCACTCGCATGAGCCCCAGGGTGCCACATCCGGGTCGCGCGCCCGCGCGGATGCCCCTGGACTACCCACCTTTCACAACCACCGATCCCGGGCGGGGCTATCCGGCGAAGTAGTACAGCTCGAAACCCACGGCTCGCTCGGCGGGGAAGCCCTCCCTCGGCGCGGTCGTCATCTCGATGACGGCGCGTGCCTGGTCGGCGACCGGCTCGGGGCTCAGGGCCGACAGGTAGCGGTCGTGGGCGGCGAGGGATTCCACCGCCACCTCGAAGGTGTCGGTGACGTCGACGGCGTGCGTGGCGGCCGGCCCCAGCACCGCGGCCCAGCGCGGCGACCAGATCGGCAGGTCGGCCAGTTCGGGGAAGATCCACTCGTTGCCCGCGTCGGAGACCGCGTCCAGACCGGCGCGCCCCACCGCGCGGTGGTCGGCGCTGTTGGCGAAGCCGGAACCCCACGCGTCGCCGAAATACGACAGCACCACCAGCTCCGGCCGATGCCGCCGGATCGCCGCCGCCAGATCCCGCCGCAGCGCCAGCGATTCCTCGACGCGCCCGTCGGGGTAGCCCAGGAACTCCACCTCCGACACCCCGACCACCTTCGCCGAGGCGATCTCCTCCGCCTCCCGCAGCGGTCCGGATTCGGCGGGCGGCAACCCGGCGATTCCGGCCTCCCCGCTGGTGACCAGGACATACCGGATGTCCTTGCCCTGCCTGGTCCAGCGCGCGACGGCCGCCGCCGCGCCGTATTCGATGTCGTCGGGATGCGCGACGATCACCAGGCCGCGCCGCCAGTCCTCGGGAAGCTGCTCCATCCCGCCATTGAAGCAGTCCGCGGTAGTCGGGCACCATGCGCGCGGGCCGCCCGGTCTCTCGACCGGACGGCCCGCATTCCCTGGCGCAGGGACGTCTACATCTTGCTCACCGTCGACTTGTTCGACCCCGACACCGCCTTGTACAGCAGGTACAGCCCGAATACCACGGCGCTGATCATCAGGATCGGGAACAGCGCTTTGAGCAGCCAGCCGACCACCATCAGCGCCAACCACACGAGCGCGACGACGCCCAGGATCTTCCAGAACATGTGCACTTCCTCCCGAAGGTTTCCGAACCGCGGTCAGCGCGACCCGACCTCTCCATACTGACTCGATCCGACCGGAAAATCACCAGGTCACACCCGATATCGGGGAAAGATCAGGGGTTACCCGGAGGCGGGTGCGGGTGCGGACGCGTCCGGCGCGACCGCACGCGCGCGGGCGCGTAGCCTCGAAGCGTGGAAGATCGAAAAGATATGACACCGCGCAACTTCCGGTTCGGCGTGGGCTTCGGGGAGGCCGGTACCCGTGCCGAATGGCGAGACCGGGCACGGCGGGCGGAGGATCTGGGGTACGACGTGGCCCAGATCGCCGACCACCTGGGCATGACCGCACCGTTCCCCACGGCGGTCACCATGGCCGAGGCGACGGACCGCCTGCAGGTCGGCACGCTGGTGCTCAATGCCGGTTTCTACCGTCCCGCGCTGCTGGCGCGCGACGTGGCCACCACCGATCAGCTGACGGAGGGGCGCTTCGAGTTCGGCTTGGGCGCCGGGCCGGATTTCGCCAGGCCCGAGTTCGAGGCAGCCGGACTGCCGTTTCCCAGCGGGCGGCAGCGCATCGACTACCTGGGCCAAACCATCACCGAGATCCGGGACCTGTTCGCCAAGGACCATGAGCCGCCGGTACACCGGCACATACCGTTGCTGGTGGCCGGGCTCGGCGATCGCCTGGTGCGGACGGCGGCCGAGCACGCCGACATCGTCTCGCTGGCCGGGGTGCCCGTCGGCCCGGACATCGGCTCCGAGGCGGAGGGCAACGCCGCGCTCGCCCGCCGCGTCGACTTCGTCCGCGCCGCCGCCGGTGCGCGTTTCGCGGATATCGAGCTCGGACTGATGCTGCAGGCGGTCGAGGTGGAGGGCCACGAGTCCAACCTGTCGCTCCCCCGAATGTTCAACCCAAACCTGTCCGACGCGCAACTGCGTCACCTGCCGGGCGTGCTGCACGGTTCCGCCGCCGAGATCGCCGACACCCTGCGGCATTACCGTGAGGCGTACTCCATCACCTATTTCACGGTCTCCAAAGACCAGCTGGTTCCCATGGGCGAGGTGATCGAGCAGCTTCGCTGACCTCAACACCCACTGGGACCGGTGAGCATCTGCATCTAGCGGCGCCCGCCGATTCCGTTGTGCCGTCTCCCGAGCACTCTCGCGGACGGTGGTGAATTCTCGGGAAGATCCGTGCGGGCCGGATCGATTCGAAATCGGCGGGCCTACTGTGTCATTCGCCGCGGCATACCAGATATCCCAAGTGACACAGGAAGTTCCCGCATGAACAACAGCACAGGCCGGAAAGCGGTTGCCGTTGCCGCACTCGTCGGATCCGCCGCTCTGGCATCGCTCGTCGGGGCGGGTGTGTCGAACGCCGACACCCCGCTCGCCGCGATCACCAGCAGCGGCAGCTCGGCGTCCGGCGAGAAGGATGCCACCGCACCCATCACCAGCAGCGGCAGCTCCGCCTCCGGCGAGAAGGACGCCGGTGGAGCCCTGCAGCAGATTGTGGCGCAGATCCAGCACGCGTTCTGACGCAGCCCATACGTTTCCCGCACCCCGTGCTCGTTCTCGCACCCCGGACAGCTACTGGAAGGGGTGCGAGAAAGGGCCGGGGGTGCGGGAACTGGATGTCTGCTCAGCGTTGGTCGGCGAGGTCGGCGAGGGCTTGAGCCCAGCCGTCGAGGCGGTCGGCGGCGTCGCGGAGTTCGATCATCGCCCAGCCCAGGTCGTCGGGCAGGGCGGGGCTTTCGGGGACGGCGAGGACGCGGCTCGCGGAGGCGACCAGCTCCTCGTATTCGACGACACCGGCCTCGAGCCGGGCGGTCGCGAGGCGGACATGGTCGGCCAGAACCGGGCCGGAGATCGAATTCACCTGTCCGACAACACCGGCCGCCTTCTCCATGGCGGCCACGTCGGCAGCCAGCGCGTGGAGCGCGGCGGCGCCCGAATCCGCCGTTTCGATGGTGTCGGCCAGGTCTTCCCCGGGCAGCCTGCCGCCCCGGGCGATCTGCTGCGCCAGCGTGTGCAGCGCTCGCTCGGCGCGCACCAGTCTGGCGATCGGCGCCCGGGCCGCGGAACGGATCGGCGGAAGCTTGCGGGGGACGAACGCGGCCTGCGGCAACGGATTTCGCCGCAGCTCGATATAGCGCCGGGTGGTGACGGCGGCGCCGGTCACAAGCGCCGCCGCGCCGCTGCCGACGACGATGACGGCCCACACCGGAGCCGAGATGGCCACCAGTCCGGCGGTCCCCAGCGCGGTGATACCCGACGCGGCGCCGAGACGCAGGCTCCGTCGCCGCACCCGCCGACGCCGCCGCAACTCCCGCTCACGCGGATCGGCCCACTTGCGCACCGTATGCAGCGCGTGCTCCCCGACCTCCCGCAACGCGTCCGGTATCCGCCGCGCCTGATCGATCTGCTCGTCCTCGACTCCGGACTGCGCCAGCACTTCCCGCACGAACCGCCCCGACCGCGGCCCAGTGCGCCCTCCCGAAGCATTCCGCCCCGCCGCACCACTCTCCGCCGAAGCACCACCCCCAGCCGCCGTACTGCGCCCTGCCGAAACACCACTCCCAGCCGTGCTGTGCCCTGCCGAAGCGCCACGCCCCCTTGACGTGCCGCCACCGTCCGTGGCGTTGTAGCGCGGTCGCTCAGGCCGGTTGTCGAAAGGCGAAGGGGACGCTCCGGCCTCCGTGGGCACCCAGCCGTAACGATCCGCCGCGGGCGGAGGAATACGTTCTGTCGCCGCACCAAAACCGTAGGAGTCGGGCTGATCTCGCGAACCGGCTTCATGTTCCCGCACTGCCGCGGGCGGTCCGCCCGGAGCGAGCCCGGTCTCGGCCGAGGTCGGTTCGTCCGGGCACCCGTGCGTGCGTTCGCCCGCCGTGCGCCGGAAGACGGAGGGGAACAACGATTTCCACTCCGAACCGGCCCCGCGGTCACGCTCGAGGACGGCGTCACCCGGACGGTCCCGTTCGATCGATCGCCCCGCAGAACTCTCGGGGGCATTGGGCGACGGGTGCCCGGATCCCCGCGCGGCAGCGGTTCCGACGGCGGACACCGGCTCCGAACCGCCCGATTCCGGGCGCCGGGCCGACGGCGGGAACTCCGGCTCGGTATTCGGTTCGGACGCGCGCGACCCGCGGCCACGGCGAAGCAGGGCACGGCCGACCGCGGGCTCGTTGCGGGCCCGCGATCTGCCCATCACATCAGTACCTTTCCGGCAGGCGACCGCTACTGCTGCGCGGTCTGACCCTTGTCGATCTGCGGTTGCGCGGCCGGGTTGGGGGTGGCCTGCGGCGCGGTCTCACCGGCGGGCAGCGCGTCGCCGCGCATGGACGCGCGGATCTGCTCCAGCCGGTTGTGGCCCGCCATCTGCACGCTGGCCTGCTGGACCTCCAGCATACGGCCCTGCACCGAATTGCCCGCGAGTTCGGCGGCGCCGAGCGCGTTGGCGTAGCGGCGCTCGATCTTCTCGCGCACCGCGTCCAGGCTCGGCGTGCTGCCGGGCGCGGACAGGGTGGAGTCCATCGACTGCAGCGATGCGGACACCTGCTCCTGCATCTTGGCCTGCTCGAGCTGAGACAGCAGCTTGGTGCGCTCGGCGACCTTCTGCTGCAGCGTCATCGCGTTCTGCTCGACCGCCTTCTTGGCCTGGGCGGCGGCCTGCAGCGACTGGTCGTGCAGCACCTTCAGGTCCTCGATGGACTGCTCGGCGGTGACCAGCTGCGCGGCGAACGCCTCGGCGGCGTTGGTGTACTGGATCGCCTTCTCCGAATCACCGGCCGCCTGCGCCTGGTCGGCGAGCATGACCGCCTGGCGGGCGTTGGCGTTGAGCTTCTCCACCTCGTCCAGCTGGCGGTTCAGCTTCATCTCGAGCTGGCGCTGGTTGCCGATGACCGACGCCGCCTGCTGTGACAGGGCCTGATGCTGGCGCTGGGCTTCCTCGATAGCCTGCTGAATCTGGACCTTCGGATCCGCGTGCTCCTCGATCTTCGAGTCGAAGAGGGCCATGAGGTACTTCCAGGCCTTGACGAACGGATTAGCCATCGATTGATCCCGCCTCCATCTGATGCGCCGCGCTCCAACGCGACTGTAGTGCGCGACCGTCACGCACCCCGTTTGTCCCTATCCTCCACCGTGCGGCACCGGCATGGGAGAACCGGCCGGTACCGACGCCTATAGAGAATCTATCCGTTTCCGCTCCGTCGTACAGCGTTGGATCACTTCGCCTGTACCAGTACCAGCTTTTCCGCCCGGGGCGCCGGAATGACGATCCGGGTGTCCTCGGCGATCGCGCCCAGCGGCACGGCCGACGCGGTCGCCACGGCGGTATCGGCGACCGGCTCGGCGGCGGGCGCGACCGGGACGGGCGCCGGGGTCGGGCCGTCGGCGCCGGCCATCGCCGCACCCACGTCGAACAGCACCTGCGACAGCGGCAGGTCCAGCGCCTGGCAGATCGCGGCCAGCAGTTCGCTGGAGGCCTCCTTGCGGCCGCGCTCCACCTCGGACAGGTATCCGAGACTCACCCGCGCCGAGGTCGACACCTCGCGCAGGGTCCGGCTCTGGGCGATCCGAGCACGCCGCAGACTTTCCCCGATGGCCTCTCGCAGCAGCGTCATCTCGTTCTCCTCTACGTTCTCTTCCTCGCCGGACCGAGCGTCTGCAGTGACAACGTCACAGGTCTCCCGGTTGGTTCCCGGACGTCCGCCGCCCCAGGCTGCGAACGAGCTCACAGACGGCCGCACGCACCGCGTCCATCCTGATCGTCCACCGGTCGCCGGACAGTTTCAACCGCAACACCTCGGTGCCCTCCGGCCCCGCCAGCCCGAGAAACACCGTGCCGACCGCGCGACCGTCCTGCGGTTCGGGCCCGGCGACGCCCGTGAGACCGATCCCCCAGTCGGCCGCGCAGACCGTGCGCGCGCCGACCGCCAGCTGTTCGGCGGTGCTCGCGGCGACGGGGCCGTCGGCGGTCAGTGTGTGTTCGCTCACGCCTGCCAGGGTGTGTTTGAGGTCGGTGGAGTAGACGACGAGGCCGCCGCGCAGCACCGTGCTGGCGCCGGGTACGCCCGCGATGGTCGCCGCCAGCAGGCCCGCGGTCAGCGATTCGGCCGTCGCCACGGTCAGTTTCGCCTGCTGCAGTGTGCGTACGAGTTCGGCGGCGGGAACGCCCGCGGTGAGCGGATCACCGTTCGAGGGAAACACTCAGGAACCCGGGTCGAACCGCAGCCGGGCCGCCTGCACCACGTAATCCAGGCCGGTGATCACGGTCAGCGCCACCGCCGCGTACATCAGCAGCAGGCCCGCGGTCTCGAACATCCCGGACAGCGGCAGCACCACCACCGCGATGGCCAGCGACTGCACCAGCGTCTTCAGTTTGCCCCCGCGACCTGCCGGGATCACCCCGCGCCGCACCACCGCCAGCCGCAGCAGCGTCACCCCGATCTCGCGGGCGCAGATCACCAGCGTGATCCACCAGGCCAGGTTGCCCAGCATCGACAGCCCGATCAGCGCCGACCCGATCAGCGCCTTGTCGGCGATCGGATCGGCCAGCTTGCCGAAGTCGGTGACCAGCCCGTATTTGCGGGCCAGTTGCCCGTCGATGCGGTCGGTGATGGCCGCGATCCCGAACAGGGCGGCGGCCGCGATCCGCCAGCCCGTCTCGTGCCCGTCCGCGGCGAACAGCGCCAGCAGGAACAGCGGCACGATCAGAATCCGGGCCACGGTCAGGATGTTGGCGATATTCATCAGCGGCACCGCCGACGGCTCCACCGTGCGGGCCGCGGCGGGCACCAGGTTCGCCCGGGCCCGGCCCGGCTCGACCCAGGCGTGGTCCATATCGTCGCTCCGCACGCTCACCGGCACCCCCGCCCGGTCTCCGCCCAGCCCCGGACCCCGGAAGGGTCGGGCTTGGAGGCGGGCTGGGAGTGCGGCACTCCACCAGACTATCGGTAAGCCCGCCGACTACTGTGCACCCCATGACAACACGGGCACCCCACAGTGATTCGATCGGCGGCGCGCCAGCGGGCACCCCGGTCGTGCGCCGTGCCCGGACCTCGGACGTGCCCGCCATCAAGTCGCTCGTCGACGCCTACGCCGGAAAGATCCTGCTGGAGAAGAACCTGGTGACGCTGTACGAGGCGGTGCAGGAGTTCTGGGTGGCGGAGGTGGACGGCCGGGTGGTCGGCTGCGGCGCCCTGCACGTGCTGTGGGCGGATCTGGGCGAGGTGCGCACCGTGGCGGTGCACCCCGGTGTCAAGGGCCGTGGCATCGGGCGGCTCATCGTGGACAAGCTGATCGAGACCGGGCGCGAACTGGAACTGGGCCGACTGTTCGTGCTCACCTTCGAGGTGGACTTCTTCGAGCGGCACGGCTTCGTGGAGATCGACGGCACCCCGGTGACCGCCGAGGTGTTCGCGGAGATGTGCCGCTCCTACGACACCGGTGTGGCGGAGTTCCTGGACCTCAGCTATGTCAAGCCCAATACCCTCGGCAATACTCGAATGCTGTTGACCCTGTAGACCTCGAGGGAGCCCCGTGCCGATCTTCGCCGTCCACTACACCTACTCCGAGGCGACCGTCCCCGGGCGCGACGAGCACCGCCCCGAGCATCGGGCATGGCTGTCCGGCCTGGTCGACCGCGGCATCGTGCTGACGACGGGTCCGTACCCGGACGGTTCGGGCGCGCTGCTGCTGTTCCGCGCCGACGATGCCGAGGCAATGGAGAAGCTGCTGGCCGAGGACCCGTTCGCCCGGCAGGGGCTGATCGATGACAAGCGGTTCATGGAGTGGCGACCGGTGCTGGGGGCGTTCGCGGGATGAACCGCCGCGCCCGAAATATTCGGTTTCCCACCGAAATTCGCGGTGCTACCGTCGAAATACGAACCTCGGACCCGCCGGAAAGGAGACAGCGATGATCGGGCAGTTCGCGCTACTTCCGGTATCCGGTGTCCGCTGGACGGACGTCCGCAGCGGTCCCTAGCGGTCCTGCTCACGGACCCGTTTCAGGGCCGCTCTCGGGCAATTCGCACGGGGCGGCCCTTTTCGTACCCGCGGACGAGTCCCCGTCCGCGCTCCCTCGTAGCCCAATCGGAAGAGGCACCGGTTTTAGGTACCGGACAGTGCGAGTTCGAATCTCGCCGAGGGAACCAGCCTCTCCGGCGCGGGCCACGGCTCCGCCCCGCGATAGCCCGGGGCAGTTGCTTCGCACGCGCCTTGTACTGGCGCCAGCGCCGCTTCTCGCCGAGGTCGCCGATCACCTTGTGATGAACATGGTCACCTGCCTCCTTCATGGAGCTGTTCGAGCCGTTCGGAGAGAAAGCTCCAGTTCTTCCAGAACTCGTCCAGGTATTCGCGCCCTCGCGCATTGAGCGAATACACCTTGCGCGGCGGCCCCTTCTCAGACGGGACCTTCTCCACATCCACCAGACCCCGCTTCTCGACCCGGACGAGCAGGGCGTATACGGTGCCCTCGGCGATATCGTCGAATCCCTGCCTCCGCAGCCACGCCGTGATCTCGTACCCGTACGCCGACCGCGCCGCCAGGATCGCGAGGACGATGCCCTCGAGCGTGCCTTTGAGCATCTCCGTTATCTGCTTGCCCACGGACCACCCCTCTACTACTCAATGTCGCTAGCTACTAGTAGATAGTAGCAATTAATACCTCCGCCGCAGCGGCATCCCGAACCTGGCGGCGAGCCGCGCGCTGCGGTTAGGATGCGAGAGACCTATACAACGAGTTGCATATGCGAGGTTGGGATGCATCCACTGCGGCAGGCGGTCGAATCACACGATCCGGCGGCCATCGAGGCGCTGTTGGCCGATGACGTCGTGTTCACCAGTCCGGTGGCGTTCAAGCCGTATCCGGGGAAGGCGATCACCGCGGCGATCCTCCGCGGTGTGATGCGGGTGTTCGAGGACTTCCGCTATGTCCGGGAGATCGTGGATTCGAACGGGCGCGATGCCGCGCTCGTCTTCGAGGCCACGGTCGGCGGAAAGCAACTCACCGGCTGCGATTTCGTGCACCTCGACGAGGCGGGCAGAATCGACAGCCTCACGGTCATGGTCCGCCCGCTCTCGGCGGCGACCGCGCTCGCCGAGGCGATGGGCGCCCAGTTCGACCGCATCCAGCGGGAGGCCGCCGAACAGCCGCAGGCCGAGGCGGCGGGCGCGTAGCGGCTCGGGTACGCCTAGCCTGGGTTCGTGCGGTTGGACGAACAGGAGGCGCTGCGGCGGTTCCGCGCGGCGCGGGTCGCGCGGCTCGCGACGGTGAGCGAGAGCGGGCAGCCGCATCTGGTCCCGGTCACCTTCGCCACGGCGCCGGACCTGTCGGAGGTGGTGATCGCGGTGGATCACAAGCCGAAGACCACCACGAACCTGCGCCGGTTGCGCAATATCGCGGCCGACGACCGGGTGTCTGTCCTGACCGACGCCTACGACGAGGACTGGACCCGGCTGTGGTGGGTTCGCCTGGACGGCACCGCGCGCATCCTCACCACCGACTCCGCCCGTGCGGAACCCGTGGCGTGGCTGACCGCCAAATACCCGCAGTATCACAGCAATTCACCGCAGGGGCCGGTGATCCGAATCGAGGTCGGCACGGTCTCCGGCTGGTCCTACAGCGAGTGACTCGCGCCCTCCGGCCAGAAACTCCTTGGCGGCGTCCAGGATTCGTTCCGACAGCTCGTCGCCCGCGCTCGCCCGGGACAGCATCAGCGCACCGGCCATGACCGAGAGTTCGGCCTGCCGGGGTTCTACGTGGTCGTGCTGTTCACCGAACTCGCGGAGTCGGCGTTCTTCGACGGCGGGCGCCCGGCGGGCAACACCGTGCGGATCGTCGTCGAGCACCTCGCCCCGCACCTGGACGATCCGGATCTGCGCACGCGGTCGACCGAGCGGCTCAACGCGACCATGGTGCCCTACACCCGAGATCGCGGACTACATTGGGAATTCCACACCTACGAATCCCGCGGGATCTGTGGATGATCGTCGGTATGTTTCCGCCGGGCCCCGGTACCGACGCCGAAAAGGTAGACGAGTAATTCCAGAGAACGGCGGAGTTCGGCGGCCTCAGCCGATCACGGCGTTCATGATGGTGCCCGCGCTGGTGGCGATGACGCCGCCGATCATCGCACCCGCCACCATCTTCGGGGCCCGCGAGCCGCCGCCGGTCCACTTCTCCCACGCGAACAGGCCGCCCGCGTAGGTGATGCCGAGGACGCCTGCGAGCAGGACGAACCAGGTGAAGTACCGGACCAGCTTCATCAGCTTGTCCGCGGCCGGAGGGGTTTCGGGGGTGGGGTTGCCGACCTGGGCGAGGATCGTGTCGTGAACAGCCGCGAGAATCATGGAGTGCTCTTTCCCAATCGGTGAACCAGCTCGTAACTACCGCGAAATCAATGGTGCCAGAAGAAGTTTGATGGGCGCATCCTCTCGCGGGAATCCGCCATCGAGAACCGACCGCTCCGGAACCCTCCGGCAGGCAGTGCGGCAGACGTGCGACGGCGAGCCGACGCGGTCGTCGGCTCGCCGCTTCGGGGTGGTTCAGGCGATCAGTTCATCGGTGATGGCGTCGACGAAATCGGGCAGGTCACCGGGGTTTCGGGAGGTGATCAGGGTGCGGCCGGCGCGAGCGCTGCGCACCACCGGCTCGTCCACCCAGGCGCCGCCCGCGTTCACGATGTCGGTGCGCAGCGACGGGTAGGACGTCAAGGTCATGTCGCGCACCGCCTCGGCATCGATCAGCAGCCAGGGGCCGTGACAGATCGCGGCGATCGGCTTGCCCGCGGCGCTCAGGGCACGCACCAGCTCGCGGGCGCGGTCATCGGTGCGGAGATTGTCGGCGTTGACGGTGCCGCCCGGCACGACCAGCACGTCGACATCCTCCGGATGGACGGCGTCGAGGGCCGCGTCGGGCCGTACCGTCTCGGCGGGCTCCAAGTCGTGCCGATAGGTGCGCACCGCCTCGCCTTTCGGGGACGCGTGCGTCACCCGGGCCCCGCGTTCGCGCAGCCGGTCTCGCGGCTGCACCAGCTCGTCGTGTTCGACACCGGCACCGGAGGTGACGATCAGAACGTGTGTGCCGTCGAGTCGTGGGGACACAGGTCGCTCCTTTCCTCGGCTACCTGTGCGCACTACCCCCCTCGGACCGGCCCAAACAGGGCCGGTCCGCTAGTGAGCGATCAGGCCGCGCTGCCGCTGAGGGCACCCATCATCGCGGCGAAGATGTTCGCGACCACTGCCAAGAGCTCCATGCGTATGCCTAACCTTTCGAACCGGATTGGAAGCCGCAAGCATGGTCGACCGATGTGGCCGGGAGGTTATGCGACAGTGAAACCCCTGCCGGATGTCACCGTTGCGCCACTCACTCCGCCATCGCGGGCGCCGACGCCGCCTGCACGGTCGGAATCTTGGGCAGTGCGTAGGGATAGCGGTCCGCGAGCCAGGCGAGCAGCTCCTCGCGAACCGCGCAGCGCAGGGTCCACACGTCGTCGGCGTTGCGGGCCGACATGGCCGCCCGCACCACGATGCTGGTGGGTGTGCTGTCGGTGACCAGCAGATTCCAGCTGCGGCCGTCCCAGTCCTCCCGCTGCCGCAGGAACTCGTGCAGATGGTCGCGCAGTTCGGGCACCGGGGTGCTGTGGTCCAGGTACAGGAACACCGTCCCGGTGATCTGCGCCCCGCCCCGCGACCAGTTCTCGTAGGGCTTGCTGTTGAAGTACGAGACCGGCATGGTCAGGCGGCGGTCGTCCCAGATACGCACGGTGAGAAAGGACAGCGTGATCTCCTCGACGGTGCCCCACTCGCCCTCGACCACGACCGTGTCGCCGATCTTGACCGAATCACCGAACGCGATCTGCAGTCCGGCCATGAGATTGCCGAGCGTGGACTGGGCCGCCACACCGGCGATGATGCCGATGACGCCCGCAGACGCCAGCAGCGACGTGCCCAGCGTGCGCAGGTTCGGGAACAGCAGCAGCATCGCCACCGCCGCGGTCACCACCGCCAATATCCCGGTGACGATCCGGCGCACGAGGGTGAGCTGGGTGCGCAGGCGCCGCACCCGCGCGATATCGGCGGCGCGGCGGGAGTACTTGTCGAGCGTGTTCTCGGCGACAGCGTCGACCGCGCGCACGGTGAGCCAGGCGGCCGCCATGATGGCCATGGTGGCCAGGATGTTGCGAATCACCGCGTCCTGGCGGAGCTCCAGGCGCGCCAAGGGGTAGACGATCTGTAATCCGGCCGTCGCCAACAGGATCTGCAGCGGCGTCTGCACCCGGCGCAGCAGGGTGAACAGCCGGGTGCTCGGATGCCGGTCCGCGCTGTAGCGCAGCAGCCGGTCGACCAGCAGGCCGACGGCCACGGTCACCGCGAGCGTGCCGCCGAAGACGATGAGCGGCCGTAGTACCTCCTCCAAGACGTCCAACTCCTTGCCACGCGTGAATCAGGTGCCTTCTCGCGACCATACATATCGATACCGGTATGCATGCAAGGTGAAATGGCGCTCAGCGCGCTCGCCCCCCCACGTGGCGCTACTCGTCGGCGTCCGGCTCCGGATCGCCCCCGCCTCGGATCGTGTAGAGCAGGCCCTCCAGCTCGTCGGGCTTGATCAGCACGTCGCGGGCCTTGGAGCCCTCGCTGGGCCCGACGACGCCGCGGGTCTCCATGAGGTCCATCAGGCGGCCCGCCTTGGCGAAGCCGACGCGCAGCTTGCGCTGCAGCATCGAGGTGGAGCCGAACTGCGAGGTCACCACCAGCTCCACGGCCTGGACGAACAGGTCCAGGTCGTCGCCGATATCCGGGTCGACGTCCTTCTTCTCGCCCGCCTTGGCGGCGGTGACGCCCTCCTGGTACTCCGGTTCGGCCTGGTTCTTGGTGAACTCGACGACCGCGTGGATCTCCTCGTCGGAGATGAACGCGCCCTGCAGGCGGGTCGGCTTATTCGCGCCCATCGGCAGGAACAGCCCGTCGCCCATGCCGATCAGCTTCTCGGCGCCCGGCTGGTCCAGGATGACCCGGGAATCGGTCAGAGACGATGTGGCGAAGGCCAATCGGGACGGCACATTGGTCTTGATCAGGCCGGTGACCACATCCACCGACGGCCGCTGGGTCGCCAGCACCAGGTGAATGCCCGCGGCGCGGGCCTTCTGCGTGATGCGCACGATCGCGTCCTCCACGTCGCGCGGCGCGGTCATCATCAGGTCGGCCAGCTCGTCGACGATGGCGAGGATGTACGGATACGGCCGATAGACGCGCTCGCTGCCCAGCGGCGTGGTGATCTGCCCCGACTTCACCTTCTTGTTGAAGTCGTCGATGTGGCGGACCTTGCTGGCCTGCATGTCCTGATAGCGCTGCTCCATCTCCTCCACCAGCCAGGCCAGCGCGGCCGCGGCCTTCTTCGGCTGGGTGATGATGGGGGTGATCAGATGCGGAATGCCCTCGTACGGAGTGAGTTCCACCATCTTCGGGTCGATGAGGATCATCCGCACCTCGTCGGGCGTCGCCCGCTGCAACAGCGAGACCAGCATCGAGTTCACGAAGCTCGACTTACCCGAACCGGTGGAACCGGCCACCAGCAGGTGCGGCATCTTCGCAAGGTTGGCGGCGAGGAATTCGCCCTCGATGTTCTTGCCGAGGCCGATCACCAAGGGGTGGTGGTCGTTTCGCGTCGACGGCGCCTTGAGCACGTCGGCGAGGCGCACCAGTTCGCGATCGGAGTTGGGCACCTCGATGCCCACCGCGGACTTGCCCGGAATCGGCGCCAGGAGCCGAACGTTCTCCGTCGCAACCGCATACGCGATATTGCGGGTCAAGGCGGTGATCTTCTCGACCTTCACGCCGGGGCCGAGTTCCACCTCGTAGCGGGTGACCGTCGGTCCGCGCACGAAGCCGGTGACCGCGGCGTCGATCTTGAACTGCACCAGCACCTCGGTGATCGCCTCGATCATCGACTCGTTGGCGGCGCTGCGCCGCTTGGGCGGATCGCCGTCGACGAGCAGGTTCATCGGCGGCAGCTGGTAGTCGCCCTCGATCTCGCGCTCGCGGACGAATTCCAGCTGCTGCGGCGCGGGCGGCTCGGGCGTCTGGTCGACGACCTTGGGCGCCTTCTTCGGTGTGGGCTTGGGCGCCGGTTTCTCGGGCGGGGCGTCGGCGGCGATCTCCTTGGCCTCGCGCAGCGGCGGCTCCCCGATGACCTCGGTGACCGCGTCGGAGCCGCCGAACTCGTCGGTCGGATAGTTCTCCGCGGGCGTGCGACCCTTGCGCTTGGATTTGCCCTGGTGGACCGGGAACCCGTCGGCGTCATAGTTTTCCGGGTCGTAGAGCCCGTATCGACCGTCGTAGGAGTCGTATTCGTCACCGTGGCCGCCGGTGCCGAACAGTTCGCGCACGCGGTTGGGCACCTCGCGCACGGTGGTGCCGGTGAGCAGCAGCACCCCGAACACCATGGCGATCAACAGCAGGGGTACGGCGAGCCAGCCGGTCAGCCCGTCTCGCAGCGGCCCGCCGACCACGTATCCGGCGAAACCGGCCGCGTGGGCGCGGCCGTGCGGATCGGTGGGCGACTCCGCGGCGATATGCCAGAGGCCGAGCGCGGGCAACCCGACCAGCAGACCGCCCAGCACCAGCCGCGGCCGGATCTCCGGGCGCGGCTCGGTGCGCATCAGGATGACCGCGACGAGGGTGGCCACGAAAGGCAGCGCGGCTGAGGCGGATCCGGTGATCCAGCGGATGGCCGTGTCGACGGCGTGCCCGACCGGGCCGCCCGCCGACAGCCACACGGCCGCGGCGATGATCACGCTGAAGGCGATGAGCACCAGGGCGATTCCGTCGCGCCGATGCCCGTGCTCGATCTCCCCGGCGCGGCTCACCGCGCGCGTCGTGGCGCCCACGCTGCGCGCGAGCATCGACCAGCCGCCGCTGATGCCGCGGCGCAGCACGGCGAGCGGGGCGGTATTGGACCGGGCCGGACGGCGAGCGGCGGCCGAACGCCCGCGCGGCGTCGCTTTCGCGCGCGAACCGGCCGCGCGAGAGCGTGGCTGAGCGCGTCCCCGGGCCGACCCCGACGACGCCCCCCGCCCCGTCCCCGCCCGCGAACGTGACGTCGTGGTGCCCCGGGACTTACCTGCCATGGTCATCAGGCTAGCCGCAACCGCCCCATCCAGACCATCCGCAACACCCATCCCACCCACATCACACCAAGTCACAAAAGCGTCGTGACCGGCCGAGAAAGGTGACGAACCGCCCTCCGACGACGGTGAAACACCACCCCGAACTGGGCAGATGTCTTATGTGGCACGCAACTCTCGCGGAGTCCTCGTCATTCCGGACGGTCCCGGATGCTCAGACGCTGCGATCGGTGGCGAAGACTGCCTGCACGTCCGCGTCCGGGCCGGTGGCGTCGAGGCGAACCTCGTTGCGACCGAAGGCGTGGAGCAGCAGTTCCGACGGCGGGCCGGTGAGGATCACCGCGTCGCCACCGGCGTTGTGGGCGGTGACGCGCTCGCCCTGCGGGGTGGTCAGCACCACTGTCACCGGCGACTTGCGATAGGCCACGCGTGCCATGCGGCGCACGGCGTGCCAGAGCTTGGTCTCGTCCGCGTCGCTCACTGTGCGTGGCTCCCAGCCGGGTTCGCCGCGGCGCACGTCCTCGTGGTGGACGAACATCTCGGTGAGATTGGCCACGGCGTCCACCGGAGACAGCGGCGACCACCACGGCGGACCGGTGCGGATCTGCTCCAGCAGGTCGGTGAACGGCCGCCGCGCGACCTGCGCCTGGATCGAATCCAGGTATCCGGCGAGGGGTTTCAGCAGGATGCCGGGCGCGGCGTCGGGCCGCCGCTCGCGCACCACCAGATGCGCGGCCAGATCCCGGACCGTCCAGGTACCGCACAGGGTCGGCGCGTCCGGGCCCGTCGCGGTCATGGTCACGACCAGCGCCCGCCGTTCCCGTTGGGCCATGCTCATGGCCTCGAGCGTACTGGAACGACCCACACCCGTCGTTCCGGCGAACGTCGGAACGAAATCAGACACCCAGGACAGTCGGCACGATCATCGGGCGGCGGCGGTAGACATCGGCGACCCAGCGGCCGACCACGCGCCGCACACTCTGCGCGATGCGGTGGGTGTCGGTGACGCCCTCCCCGGCCAGCCGCTGCAGTTCGGCCTCGACCAGCTTCTGGGCCTCGACGAGCGCGCCCGGATCGTCGGAGAAGCCGCGCCCGCTCACCTCCGGCGCGCTGACGGCCTTGCCGGTGGTCTCGTCGACGGCGACGGTGATCGCGATGAAACCGCCCTCGCCCAGCACCAAGCGGTCGGACAGCGTGGATTCGCCCACGTCACCGACCGACAGCCCGTCGACGTACACCTGACCCACCGGCACGCGACCCACGATCGAGGCGATGCCGTCCACCAGATCCACCACGACGCCGTTCTCGGCCAGCATCACCCGATCCTCGGGAACGCCGGTGGCGACGGCGAGCGCGGCGTTGGCGCGCAGATGCCGCCATTCGCCGTGCACGGGCATCGCATTGGTCGGGCGCACCGCGTTGTACAGGTACAGCAGTTCACCGGCCGAGGCGTGCCCGGAGACGTGCACCTTGGCGTTCTGCTGGGTCACCACGGTCGCGCCCAGCCGAGCCAGCCCGTTGACCACCGTGAACACGGCGTTCTCGTTACCCGGGATGAGCGAGGAGGCCAGCACCACGAGATCGTCGGCGCGGATGTTGATCTGGCGATGGTCGCCGCGCGCCATGCGCGACAGCGCCGACAGCGGCTCACCCTGCGATCCGGTCGAGATCAGCACCAGCTTGTGCACTGGCAGGTTGGCCGCTTGGTCCAGGTCCACGACCAGCCCGTCGGGCAGCTCGAGGTAGCCGAGATCCTGCGCGATCTGCATATTGCGCACCATCGACCGGCCGACGAAGCACACCCGCCGGTCGTAGCGCTGCGCGACGTCCACCACCTGCTGGATGCGATGCACGTGGCTGGCGAACGAGGCGACGATCACCCGGCCCTTGGCCTTGCCGATGACGTTGTCGAGCACGGGGCCGATCTCGCGCTCGGGCGTGACGAAGCCGGGCACCTCGGCATTGGTGGAGTCGACCAGGAACAGGTCGACGCCCTCGTCGCCGAGCCGGGAGAATCCGGCCAGGTCGGTGAGGCGGCCGTCGAGCGGCAGCTGATCCAGCTTGATATCGCCGGTGTGCAGGATCAGCCCGGCCGGGGTACGCACGGCCACCGCGATGGCGTCGGGTATCGAGTGGTTGACGGCGAAATACTCGCACTCGAACGGGCCGTGCGTGGTCTTCTCGCCCTCGCTGACCTCGATCAGCTTCGGCTGCAGCCGGTGTTCGCGGCACTTGGCGGCGACCAGCGCCAGGGTGAACTTCGACCCGACGACCGGAATGTCGGGCCGCTGGCGCAGCAGGAACGGCACCGCACCGATGTGATCCTCGTGACCGTGGGTGAGCACCACCGCCGCCACGTCGTCCATCCGGTCCTCGATGGGGCGGAAGTCAGGCAGGATCAGGTCGACGCCGGGCTGCTGATCCTCGGGGAACAGCACGCCGCAGTCGACGATCAGCAGCTTGCCGCCGAACTCGAAAACGGTCATGTTGCGGCCGATTTCGCCGATGCCGCCCAACGCGAAGACCCGCAGGCCCTGGCGCGGCAGCGCGGCGGGCAGGCCCAGCGGATGCGACCCCGCGGGCTGCGGCGGCTCGGCCGGGGCGTTCTGTTCGGACCGGCCGCGCGCCTGCTCGGCGCGGGCGCCGCGACCACCTTGGCGACCCCGGCCGCGGCGCTGGCGATCCGGCCGCTCGGACCGGCCGGGTCCGCCCGAACCACCCTGCGGCGCAGACTTTTCGGCCTCCCGCAGATCCTGCTCGGCCGCCTTGGCCAACTGCCGCTCCTCCCGAGCGGCGGCCTTGGCCTCCTGCGCGACCGCATCGGGCGGCGGTTGTTGTACGGACTGTCCGCCCTGCGCCTGCTGCACGGACCGTCCGCCCTGCGCCTGCTGCACGGACGGTCCGCCCTGCGCCTGCTGCGCGGGCCGTTCGGACTGCTCCTGCTGCGTGGGGCGTTCGTGCTGCGCCGACTGCGCGGGCGGTTCGGGACGCTGCTGCGGTTCCGGCGCGGGTGCCGGTGCTCCGGCAGGACGGGCGGCGGCTCTGCGGCGCGGACGGCGCTCCTGCGAATCACTCATGCGTACACCCCCGCCGCCTCCAAATCCGCCGCGATCGCGAGCAGCAACTCCCCGTCGGGCATCAGTTGCGGCAACCGCGGCTCACCCACGTCTATCCCCATCAGGCGCAACCCGGCCTTGGTCATGGCCACGCCGCCCACCCGGGCCATCGCCCGCATCAGCGGCAGCATGCTCACGTGGATCTCGCGGGCGCCCGCGACATCGCCCGCGAGGTAGGCCTCGCGCAGTGCCACCAGCCGTTCCGGCACGAGATGCCCGATGACGCTGATGAATCCGGCCGCGCCGACCGACAGCCACGGCAGGTTCAGCACATCGTCGCCGGAGTACCACTCCAGACCGGTCTCGGCGATCAGTTCCGCGCCGACGCCCAGGTCGCCCTTGGCGTCCTTGACCGCGACGATGCGCGGATGTTCGGCGAGGCGGCGAATGGTCTCGGGCAGAATCGGCACGACCGAGCGCGGCGGGATGTCATAGAGGGTCACCGGCAGGTCGGTGGCGTCGGCGACCGCGATGAAGTGAGCCAGCAGCCCCTCCTGTGCCGGACGCGAGTAGTACGGGGTGACCAGCAGCAGGCCGTGCGCGCCGGCGCGTTGCGCGTTGCGCGCCAGCTCGATGCTGTGCGCGGTGTCATAGGTGCCCGCCCCGGCTATCACCGTCGCGCGGTCGCCGACGGTATCGACGACGGCATGCAGCAGGTCGAACTTCTCCGACTCGGTGGTGGTCGGCGACTCGCCGGTGGTCCCGGAGATCGCGAGCAGGTCGACACCGCGCTCGACCAGGCGGTTGGCCAGGGCTACACCGGCGTCGACATCGAGCTTGCCCTCGGCGGTAAAGGGGGTCACCATCGCGACACCGACCGTGCCGGACGCGCGCAGCTCGCTTCGCGTCGGTTCACCGTTCGTCATGGTCAGCAAGGCTACCCGGTCGGCTCCGCATGTTTGCGCCGCCTCCGCTGCCGCCGTCGCCGTTGTGCCCGGGTGCGGGCGCGCGCGGGAGCAACCCGCCAGCACCGCGACTGCAGCTGTGACGTCAAATTGGCGGTGGCGTGACATCATCGGTGGTGTCATGCTGGTGTCATGGATTTGAACAAGTACACCGCGCAGTTGCGTGAGGACCTGGTCGCGGCCGCCGCGCTCGGCGACGAGAGGGTCCAGGCCACCGCCGCGGCCCTGGCCGCGGCCACCGAGAACTCCGCGCGGCTGGCGCTGCTGGCGGCGCTGTCCGACCTGGCCGCCGAGATCAGCGAGGCGCTGGGCGACCGCACCGTGCACGTCTCGGTGGACGGCACGGACGCCCACGTCGACGTCCGGCCCGCCGAACGGCGCGGCGAGCAGCCGAGCTTCGAGGACCTGACCGGCGATATCAGCCGCGTCACCCTGCGCATGGTGGACCAGATCAAATCGCGTGCCGAGCAGGCCGCCGCGCAGAGCGGGATGTCGTTGAACTCCTGGCTGTCCAGCACGGTCCAGGACGCGCTGCGCGACCAGATGCGCAAGGGCGGCCCGGGCCGCTGCGACGACTGAGGTCAGGTCGAGACCGAGACGTTCCCGTCGGTGTCGATCTCCGTGCGGCGGTCGTGGTCCGGTGCGTTCGCCAGCACCGTGGCCAGCACCCGGCGGCCCAGGGGCAGCACCCGCACGGTCACCGAGCCCGCGTTGGCGGCGTCCAATTCCCTTGTCGCCGCGTCGGTCACGCGCTGGCGCACCCACTGCGGCGCGCCGGCGAAGCCGCCGTCGTCGAGCAGCACCACCTCGACGCCCCGCGCGCGGGCGCCGCGGGCGGCGCAGCTCAGCTCCTCGCTCACCAGTTGCGGCGCGCGCAGGCCGTCGCGCAGTTCGGCCTCCAGCAGACGGCATTCCTCGCGTTCGGCCACCGTGAGTTCGGCGCCGTCGGCGATGCGCTCCAGGATCGGGCGCGCCACCCGGTCCAGCCGCGCCAACTGCCGGATCCGCTCGCCGTCGGCCGCGGCCATCGTCGCCTCCGCGGCGGCGCGAATCGTGGCCTCCTCCCGCAGGATTCGCAGCGAACGCTGGGTCGGGCGGATGATCACCGCGAATACCGAGATCGCGGTGACCGTGCCGACCGGGACGAGGGCGGCGGAGATCGCACCGTCCGCGGTGCCGATCCGCAGCGCGGCTATCGCGTCGACGGCCACCACCCCGACCACCCCCAGCCAGGCCGCCCCCATCCGGCCGCGCAACACCAGCACCGCCATCACGTAGGACGTGACGAAGGTCGTCCACACCATGTGGCCCGCGTGCTCGGAATCCAAGTGCGACACCGTGAGCGCGGTGGCCACCGGCCCCGCGGCCACGATGAATCCGGTCACCGGCCACGGCAGCGGATCGGTGGCCACCACTAGCGCCAGCGCACCGGCGACCACCTGCATCACGAGCGCGGCCAGCGCCGCCCACGGCGGCGACGCGGACAGGTTGCGCAGCATGTACAGCACGATGGTCAGTTCCAGGATCAGCAGGAACAACCAGGCCGTGCCGCCGCGCAGGCCGAGCAGCTCACGCAATCCGAAGCCCGCGTCGATATCGTTGTCCCGCAGGTCAATTCGAACCATCGCCGCCCCACACGAGCGTCACGGTCGTTCCCTCCCCCGGTTGTGACTCCACGAATCCGGCGCCGCCGGACAGCTGCCGCATCCGCCCGAGAATGCTCACCGAGATGCCCAGCCGATCGGCGGACACCCGCCGCACGTCGAATCCCGCGCCGTCGTCGGTGAACACCAGCCGGATGCTGCCCGCGCTGATGGTGCAGGTGACGGCCCGGTGCACCGGCTGTCCGGCCACCGAGGCGTGGCGCAGGCTGTTGCGGACCGCCTCCCCCAGCGCCGAGGCCACGGTGGTGGCGGCGTGCACGGGCATGCGCAGATCGTCGAAGCCGGGCCAGGTCCGGGTGGCGAAGCGGATGGCGGGATTGATCTCGTGCACCGCCGAGCGGAGGAAGATCACCGCCGCGCGCGCGTCGAGCACGTCGGGCTCGCGCGCGGCGACCCGGATCTCGTCGAGCTGTTCCAGGGTGTGCTCGGCCTGCCGGTGCAGCACCGCCGAGCGCTCGTTGCCGCGCGAGGCGTCGAGCAGGGTGGACAGCACGGCGTCGTGGATGAGCGCCGCGAACCGCGAGCGCTCGTGGTCGCGCGCGGACGCCGCGGCCGACGAGGCCGCCGCCCGGCTGGCCCGCGCCGACTCCCGGTCCACCCGGGCGGCGGCTCCGAGGGCGCTGACCACGCACCACAGCAGCAGCGTCGACAGCCCGAAGGCCCGCGCGAACGCGCTCAGCGCCGACATCGCCGTGAAATCCTCGACGAGATAGATATCGGTCAGCGCCACCGCCGCCGAGCCCAGCAGCAGATATCCGGCCGCAGCCAGCAGCGGCCATGCCAGCGCCGCGGTCAGCATGCCCAGCGGCAGCATCCGATACAGCCACACCGAGGTCGCGTCCACGCTGTGGGTGTCCAGGGCGAACGGCAGCGTGGCGAGCGCCGTCAGATAGCCGACCGCGGTCGCTCCGGCCACCGCGCGAATCGTCCGGGGCTCCCAGCGGATCGACACCGCGGCCAGCACCGGAAATCCGGCGAAGACCAGCAGCGCTGCCACCGGCGCCCACCACGCCGGCGCGACCCGGCTCTGGGTGACGATCTCGGGAAGATCGACCAGGCCCATGATCATCCCGCCGACCCCCATGGACAGGCCGAGCCGCCGAATGATCCGATCGAACGCCACCGCGCCCGTTTCTTCGCTCACCGAATGTCCGCGCCACCACGTTTCCGTCCGCACCAGCGGTCCCGTCCGGACGATCGGCGCGCTTACTGTGTTCGCAGCAATCATGCCCGGGGGTGGCGTTCGGGCACGGGCAGCCAGCCGTCCTCGACCGCGCGCTTGTACAGGTCGGTCTTGGTCGGCGCGGGCCGCCCGGCGTCGGCGTACTTCTGGCGGATGCGGCCCAGGTAGTCGTTGACGGTCTGTTCGGAGAGCCCGGTCATGCGCGCCACCCGCGACGCCTTCTCGCCCGAGGCGTAGAGCGTGAGCACCTCCTGCTGGCGCGGGCTCAGCCCGACGTCCGGCAGCTGCGGGTCGCCGTCGATGGCCGCGGCCCAGTCGGTCGTCACGACCTGCTCGCCGGAGGCCGCCGCGCGCACCGCCGCGACCACGGTCTGCACGTCCTCGGACTTGCGCAGCACGCCCAGCACCCCGGCCCGCGCCGCTGAGCGCACCAGGAACGGATTATCGGCGCCGGTGAACACCAGCACCTCCAGCCCGCGCCCGCGCAGCGCCCGCACATTGTCCTGCGGGGTGGAGCCGTCGGCCAGCCGCAGATCCAGCACCACCAGGTCCAATCGCGGTCCCGCGGACAGCAGTTCGGCCACGGTACCGGCCGTCAGCACGAGCTCGAGGTCGGGTTCGGGGGCCAGCATGGAGGCCAGGCCGAGCGCCACGGACTCGTGATCCTCGACGAGACCTATGCGGCGCGGTTGCGATGCCCCCGGCTGATCGGGTGTCCCCTGTGGTGTCGCTTCCACGGCCCTCTCACCTCTTCCCAGAATCCCGAACACCTCGCCCGGTGATCGACCCGCGCGCAATCGAACAGGCACCGGAACGTACTTCGTGTCGAGTATGCCGGGGCGGGGCTGTTCGAGTCAGCCACCAGAAATCGGGGGACCGAAATATCAGGACATCAGCTGCGCGGCGAGGGTGGCGCCCAGCTCCCAGCAGCGCTCACGGTCCTCCTTGGTCGGCGGGCCCATGACGATCACCGGTTCCGCGGCCTTCACCCAGCCGAGGCCGGTGGTGACGGTGTCGACGCTCTTCTCCGCACCTTCGGTCCCCTGATTGCCATGGATGAACAGCCCGTACGGCCGCCCGCCGGTCGAGTCCAGGCACGGGTAGTAGACGACATCGAACGCGTGCTTGAGCGCCCCGCTCATGTACCCCAGATTCGCCGGAGTGCCGAGCAGGTAACCGTCCGCCTCCAACACGTCGACCGGAGACAGGGTCAGCGCTGCCCGGCGCACCACCTCGACGCCCTCGATCTCCGGATCGGTCGCCCCGGACACCACCGCCTCGAATATGTCCTGCATATGCGGAGACGGCGTGTGATGCACGATCAGTAGTCGGGCCACGTTGCCGAGGGTAACCCGGCCGCGCGACAGCGGGCCGGGTGTGACACTCGCGCGGTCGCGCTAATTGCTGCCGATGTGGCCGGTGTCGGGGCCGTCGCCCTTGCCGTTCATGGAAGGTGCGGGAGCCACGCCGGGGGCGCCCGGTGTGGCGGCGGGCGGGAGTGGGACGGGAGCCGGGGTCGTCACGCCCGGATACAGGCCGCCGGGGCCCATGCCGGAGCCGACCGCGGGCGGCGGCGGTGCGACCGGGGCGGGAGCGGGCGCGGCGCCAGGGACCGGCGCGGGCGCGTTCGCCGCCGGTGGCGCCGGAGCGTAGGCCGGAGGAGGCGCGGCCGCGCGGCCCGACGGGACCGACTGCGACGCCGCACCCTCGGATCCGCTCGCCAGCCGCAGCTCTCCCTGCACGGCCTGACTGTCCGGAGATTTGGGTTCGGCATCGTGGCCTACGGCGGCCGGGCCGTTGAGGAAGGCCAGGGATAGACCGAAGGTCACTCCGCCCGCAGCCAGCAGTGGAGAAATAACACGAACAATTCGCTTACTTTCCAATGGACCCCACCTTTTCATGACGGGAATGCTAGCGAGCCAGGGCAATCCGGCGGCAAACGACACGCGTCGACGACGAATTGAATGGATCGTGATCCTTTCGAAACCTCGCGCCGCTCGTGCCGGCCGCGGTCGGCACGCGGGCGGCTACCGTACCGGGATGGCCTCGCGATCTCGACTCCCCCGGCTGCCCGAGCTGACGCCGCCCGCCGACGCCCGGCGCGGGTACTCCCAGCAGGAGATCCTGGCCGAACTGCGGCGGCTGATCCTGCAGGGCAGCCTGCCGCCGGGCACGGGGCTGCCGCTGCGCGAGTTCGCCCAGCGCTTCGACGTCAGCGCCATCCCCGTGCGGGAGTCGCTGCAGACGCTGATCGGTGAGGGCCTGGTCGAGCACCGCCCGAATTTCGGCTACACGGTGACCCGACTGACCGCGGCGGAGCTGCGCGAGCTGTATGTGGTGCGCGAGCAATTGGAGTCGGCGGCGCTGGCGGCCGCGGTGCGGCGCGCGGGCGCCGAGGACCACCGCCTCGCCGCCGAGGCGCACGCCCGGCTGGAACAGGCCGTGCTCGAGGAGGACCCGGCGGCCTACCACCGCGAGACCCGCACCTTCCATCTCGCTCTCACCCGGCCGTCCGGCATGCCGCGGCTGGTGCACATGCTCGAGTTCGCGTGGAACATCACCGAACCGGTGCAGCCGATGGTCCATGTGAGCGCCGCCGAGCGCGCCGTGCTGCACGCCGACCACAGCCGCCAGCTCGCCGCGTTCCTGGCCGGGGATGCCGAGGCGCTGCTGGCGGCGACCGAGCAACACCATTCCCGGCTCAACCACGTGGTCTCCGGGTTGCCGACCGATATCGGGCTTTTCGCCGAGCCCACCACCCCGGAAGATATATAGTTCTCGCAACAAACAGGCAATACCGGCTCGCTACGGTCGTCCGAATCACGCTCCACCCGCCGCCGCGGGACAGATCGATCGGATGTGCGACATGACCGAGACCGACGCACCGGCACTCGCCATCGGCCGCGAGACCGCGGCTCCCGCGAGCCTGTACGCCTCCCATCCCGACTACGACCCGCGCCTGACCAACGAGGACCTGGCGCCGCTGCGGAAACAGACCTGGGGCGTCTACAACATTTTCGCGTTCTGGATGTCTGACGTGCACAGCGTCGGCGGCTACGTCACCGCGGGCAGCCTGTTCGCCCTCGGCCTGGCCAGCTGGCAGGTGCTGGTCGCGCTGGTGGTGGGCATCGGCATCGTCTACTTCTTCTGCAATCTGGTGGCCAAGCCGAGCCAGCGCACCGGCGTGCCGTACCCGGTGATCTCCCGCGCCGCGTTCGGTGTGCTGGGGGCCAATGTGCCCGCCATCATCCGCGGCCTGATCGCCGTGGCCTGGTACGGGATTCAGACCTTCCTGGCCTCGGCCGCGCTCGATGTCGTGTTGATCAAGCTATTCCCGGGCCTGGCCCCGTACGCGGTCGTGGCGGATTACGGCTTCCTCGGCCTGTCGGCACTGGGCTGGGGCAGCTACCTGTTGCTGTGGGTGCTGCAGGCCTGTGTGTTCTGGCGCGGCATGGAATCCATCCGCAAGTTCATCGACTTCTGCGGTCCCGCGGTGTATGTCGTGATGTTCGCCCTGTGCGGGTACCTGATCGCCAAGGCCGGGTGGGGTGCGATCGACCTGAATCTGGGCGGGGTCACGAAAACCGGCTGGGCGTCGGTGCCGGTGATGCTGGGCGCGATCGCGCTGGTGGTGTCCTACTTCTCCGGCCCGATGCTGAACTTCGGCGACTTCTCCCGGTACAGCCGCTCCTACACCGCGGTCAAGCGCGCCAATCTGCTCGGCCTGCCGGTGAACTTCCTGGTGTTCTCGCTGCTGGTGGTGGTCACGGCATCGCTGACGGTGCCGGTATACGGCGAACTGATCACCGATCCGGTCGCGACGGTGGCCCGTATCGACAGTACGTTCGCGATCGTCTTGGGCGCCTTGACATTCACCATCGCCACGATCGGCATCAATATCGTCGCGAACTTCGTCTCCCCGGCCTTCGACTTCTCCAATGTCAATCCGCAGAAGATCACCTGGCGCGCCGGCGGCATGATCGCCGCCGTCGGTTCGCTGGTCATCACCCCGTGGAACCTCTACAACAATCCGGAGGTCATCCACTACACGCTGGAGACGCTGGGCGCGTGCATCGGCCCGCTGTTCGGCGTCCTGATCGCCGACTACTACCTGGTGCGCAGGCAGCGCGTGGTGGTCGACGACCTGTTCACGATGTCCGAGCGCGGGACCTACTGGTACCGCAAGGGATACAACCCCGCCGCGATCGTCGTGACCGTGATCGGCGCCGCCGTCGCGATGTTCCCGGTGCTCACCGCGGGGACACTCACCGGCATGCACACCGCCGCCCAGTACTCCTGGTTCATCGGCTGTGCGCTGGGCCTGCTGCTCTATCCGGTGCTGGCCACCCGCGGCCGCTACCGGCTACCCGCTGTCCACTTCGAAACCCGTTGAGGATCATGAGAATTCGTGTAATCAACCCGAACACCACGGCCGCCATGACGACGGTGATCGACCAGTGCGCCCGGGGCGTCGCCGCCCCGGGCACGGTGGTGGAGTCGGTCACCTCGAGCATGGGGCCCGCCTCCATCGAGAGCCATTACGACGAGGCGCTCGCCGTGCCCGGGCTGCTCGCCGAGATCGCGCGCGGCGAGGCCGAGGGCGCGGACGGCTACGTCATCGCGTGCTTCGGTGATCCGGGCCTGTACGCCGCGCGGGAGCTGGCGCGCGGGCCGGTGATCGGGATCGCCGAGGCGGCCATGCATACCGCGAGCCACCTCGGCCGCGGCTTCAGCGTGGTCACCACCTTGGCGCGCACGGTCGGGCAGGCCGAGGATCTGGCGGAACGCTATGGGATGCAACGGTTCTGCCTGGGCATCCACGCCACCGATATTCCGGTGCTCGAGCTCGAGGATCCGAAGGTGTACGGCGTGATCGCCGACGCCTGCCGCGCCGCGGTCGCCGCCGACGGCTCCGACGCGATCGTGCTCGGCTGCGCGGGCATGGCGGATCTGTGCGAGTACCTGACCGCCGAGGCCGGGGTACCGGTCATCGACGGCGTCGCCGCGGCCACCCTGTCGGTGCAGTCCCTGGTCACCCTCGGTCTGCGCAAATCCGGGCGGGGTGAGTTCGCGGCCCCGCTGCCCAAGCACTACACCGGTTTGCTGGCGGAGTTCGGCACCGACGCGGCGGGCACGTGAACCTGTCCATCGTCATGTTCACAATGGAGTCGAATACCGAGGAGGTGCAATCGTGACCCTGCCGCCGGATTTCCTGCACACCGTCGCGGCCCGCTTGCGGGAGGTGGATGCCGACCTCGCGCGCCACTATCCCGGCGATCGGCCCGGGCAGCCCGTGCATACCGTCTACGTGTCCGGGGCCGATGCCGCCAAGGAGCTGCCGCACGAATGGGGTACGGCCGCAATCGAACTGGCCGACCGTCAGGAGCGGTTGCTGACCGAGCTGGCCGGGTCGGACATGCTGGCCCGAGTGCGGAAAACCTTGGCGCAGCGGCCGATTCAGGATCTGCGGCTGGACTTCGAGGACGGGTACGGCACCCGCGGCGACGAGGTGGAAGACCGGGATGCGCTGCATGCCGGGCAGGTGCTGGCCGCGCTGCCCGCGACGGTGTCCTCCCGCGGCATCCGGATCAAGGGCCTGACCACTGCCGAACACGAGCGCGCGCTGCGGACGCTCGATCTGGTGCTGGAAGGCGCGGGGGGCGTGCCGGAGGGATTCGTCTTCACCGTGCCGAAGATTCGCGCCGCCGAGCAGGCCGATCTCGCGGTGCGGGTGTGCGAGGCGCTGGAGTCGACGCACGGATTGCCCTCCGGCGCCTTGCGTTTCGAGCTGCAGATCGAGAGCCCGCAGGCGGTGATCGCCGCCGACGGCACCGCCACCGTCGCGCAGGCCATCCACCGCAGCGCCGGTCGTTGCAGCGGATTGCATTACGGCACCTACGATTACAGTGCCGCCTGCGGGATCTCGTCGCGGTTCCAGTCGCTGGAACACCCGGTTGCCGACCATGCCAAGGCGGTCATGCAGGCCGCCGCCGCGCAGACCGGCGTATGGGTGTGCGACGGCTCCACCCAGGTGGCCCCGGTCGGCGCCGACGACGAGGTGGCCGCGGCCGTCTCGCGGCACTTCCGGCTGGTCACCCGGTCGCTGGAGCGCGGCTACTACCAGGGCTGGGATATGCATCCCGGCCATCTGGTCACCCGCTGGCTGGCGACCTTCACCTTCTTCCGGGACGCCCTGCGGTCCGCGGCGCCGCGCATCGACCGCTACCTGCGGCGCCAAGGCGGCGCCGTCGTCGACGAACCGGCGACCGCGCAGGCACTCGCCACGGTCGTGCTGCGCGGGCTGGACTGCGGCGCCTTCGGACCCGAGGACGTCACGGCGCTGGCCCCGGCCGCCACCGTCGACGTGCTGAACAGTTTGCGAGAAAGGAAACTCCCCACTCGATGACCACCGTGCCACACGATTTCACCCTGCTGCCCGATCTCGCCGTGCGTTCGCTCGGCGGCGCCGTCATCTGGGCCAACGACGAGTCCTTCGCGGAGAAGGAGAACCTGATCCGCCCCGAAGCGTCGAGCTTCTCCACCGAGACCTTCGGGCACAAGGGCAAGGTCTACGACGGCTGGGAGACCCGGCGCCGTCGGCGGTCCGGCGGCGGCGCGCCGACCACCGACGACTGCGACGAGGCCATCGTGCGGCTCGGCGTGCCCGGCGTGATTCGCGGCGTGATCGTCGATACCGCCTGGTTCAAGGGCAACTACCCGCCGGAGGTCGCGGTGGAGGCGATCGCGATCGAGGGTTACCCGCCCGCCGAGCAGATCGCGGCCCGGCCCGGGTGGACCACGATCGTCGCTCGCGCCAAGGTCGACGGCGATACCGCCAACGCCTTCACCGTCGAGTCGGAGCGGCGCTTCACGCACGTCCGGCTGCGGATGTTCCCCGACGGTGGCGTGGCCCGGCTGCGCGTGCACGGCGAGGCGAAACCCGATCTGCGCCTGCTGGGTTCGGGCCCGTTCGATCTGGCCGCGCTGGAGAACGGCGGCCGTGTCGTCGACTGCTCCAACCGCTTCTACTCCTCGCCGCAGAACCTGCTGCTGCCCGACCGCGCTCGCATCATGGGCGAGGGCTGGGAGACCGCGCGACGGCGCGACGGCGGCAACGACTGGGTGCGGGTGCGGCTGACCGGCGAGGGCGTCCCGGCCATGGTCGAGGTCGACACCTCGTACTTCCTGTTCAACAGCCCGGGCGCGGCGACCCTGACCGGCATCCGCGCCGACGGCACCGAGGTGGAACTGCTGGCGCGCACCGATCTACAGCCCGACACCCGGCACCGGTTCCCGATCGAGGCGGCCGAGCCGGTCACCGAGGTGCGGCTGGACGTCTTCCCGGACGGCGGCTTCGCCCGGCTGCGGGTCTTCGGCACGCTCACCGAGTCCGCGCGGGATCGGCTGCTGGCCGAACCGCTGTTCGGCGCGCTCGCCGACGATGCCGTCGATCGCCTGCGCGACGAACTGGAGTGATCATGTCCGAGGACCACATGGCCGGCCTCTACCCGCGCGACATGGTCGGCTACGGGCCCAATCCCCCGCATCCGCACTGGCCGGGGGACGCGAACGTCGCCGTGCAGTTCGTGCTCAACTACGAGGAGGGCGGCGAGAACAACGTCCTCGACGGGGACGAGGGCTCGGAGACCTTCCTTTCCGATATCGTTCCGGCCCAGGCGTTTCCGAACCGGCACCTGAGCATGGAGACGCTCTACGAATACGGTTCCCGGGCCGGGCTGTGGCGGGTGCTGCGGGCGTTCGAGAGCCGCGACATCCCGCTGACCGTCTTCGCCGTGGCGCGGGCGCTGGAACGCAATCCCGAAGCGGTGGCGGCGTTCCGGCGGCTCGGCTACGAGATCGCCTGTCACGGGCTGCGCTGGATCTCCTATCAACTGGTGGATCCGGAGACGGAGCGCAAGCACATGGCCGAGGCGGTGCGGATCATCACCGAACTGTTCGGCGAACCGCCGCGCGGCTGGTACACCGGGCGCGACTCGCCGCAGACCCGCGAGTTGGTGGTCGAGCACGGCGGCTTCACCTACGACTCGGACTCCTACGCCGACGACCTGCCGTATTGGGTCGAGGTGAGCGGCATCGACCACCTCGTGGTGCCGTACACGCTGGAGGCCAACGACATGCGGTTCTCCTCCCCCGCGGGCTTCGCCAACGGGGAGGAGTTCTTCGCCTACCTGAAGGACGCCTTCGACGTGCTCTACGCCGAGGGCGCCGCCGGGTCCCCGAAGATGCTGTCGGTGGGTCTGCACTGCCGCCTGATCGGCCGCCCCGCGCGGGCCGCGGCACTGGGCCGCTTCCTCGACTACGTGCAATCGCACGAGAAGGTCTGGCTGGCCCGGCGCATCGATATCGCCGACCACTGGGCGAAGGTGCACCCGCCGAGCTGAGGTCCGGGGTCGGCCAGTTCCGGTAGCCGACGGCGCATGTACGCACCGTCGGAGAGGAGCACCGTGGCCGGATTCCGCAGCGGCTACCTCGACGTGGGCAACTGCTGCTCACCCGCCGGTCGTGGCCCCCGGCCCGGCATGTCCGAACAGATGACGCAGCGCCGACTCGAGATCCGGGTTCCGGAAACGGTGACCGGCGGCGGCCAGCCGAGCCGGGCTCACGCGCTGGCTGGCGGCCGCCAGTTCGCTCGCCCCCTCGGCCCCCAGCAGCAATGCGGGGCCGAACCCGGGAATCGGCAGCAGGGCCGGGCGATGCAACACGCGGGCGAGAATCGTGGTGTAGTCACGATTGCGGACCGGTTGCGGCGCAACGCCGTTGACGGCGCCGGACAGTGTGGTATCCCACAGTGCCCGATGATAGATGTCGACCAGATCATCGATTCCGATCCATGACTGCCACTGTCGACCATCACCGAGCCTGCCGCCGAGCCCAGCGGCGAACAACGGTCGCAGCAACCGCAGGGTGCCGCCCCGCGGCGACTGCACGATGCCCGTCCGCACGGTCACCACCCGGGTGCCGGCAGCGGCGGCCGGACCGGTGGCGGCCTCCCATTCCGACACCACGTCGGCCAGGAATCCGCTTCCGCGAGAGCTGGATTCATCCAGCAGCTCGTCGCCGCGATCGGCGCCATAGCCGCCGATGGCCGAGGCACAGACGAATGTCGGCAGGCCCACCCTGGCAGCGAGTTCGGCCAGCCGCCGGGTCGGGCCGATCCGGCTCGCGGCGATGGACCGTTTGTGCGCGGCGGTGAACCGGCCCGCGATCGACGCTCCGGCCAGATGCACGACAGCGTCCACTCCGTCGAGCAGATCCGCCGCGGGCGCGTCCGGATCCCACTGCCGCTCACCGGGCCCTCCCGGAGGACGGCGGACCAGCCGGATCACGGTATGCCCGCCGGTGCTGAGGAATGCGGTCAGGGCCGAACCGACCAGGCCCGACGCCCCCGTGACAGCGATCGTCGACGGCCGCAGACCGGCGTCCGCTGCCGCCCGGTGCGCGGCCAGATCCCCGGCGAGCTGCCGGTAGCGGTAGTCGAACAGCGGGCGCAGGATCGCGGCCGGAACGGGAGTGTCGACTCGGTCCACCACCCGGGTGCGATCGTCGCCGACCTCCTCGAAATCGTGGACATGCCTCCAGGGCAACAGTTTTCCGACCGGCAGCGACGCGACTCCGGCCGAACCGGTCCGGTCCGCGAACCGCCGCGGTGGGTCGTAGTCGCCGGGCTGATGCTCCGCCACCCACCGCAGGCCACCGGGCAGCCGCAGCACGGCGCGGCCGTCGGCCAGGGACGCGGCCTCGGCAGCGACGTCCACCGGTTGCCAGGGCGGCGCCAGCCGACGCAGCGCGCCGGGCCGCTGGAACCACGCGAACACCTCTTGTCGAGATGCCGCGACCACGCTCGAACACTCGATGCTCACGGTACGACGGTAACCCCGATACGATCGGATGAAACGTCGAGGCATCTATTGACGCCTTGACGGCGCCTGAATGACCCGGAACAGGCTTCCGGGAGAACTGCCCTGATCACCGGCGCCGCTCGGGGATAGGCAAGGCGCCAGGTCCCGCTCCGACGGTAACGCGGGGCTACCGTCCCTCGCGCTCCCGGCGCTCCAATTCCACTGCGCGGCGCATGGTTTCGCGTGCTCGGGTGCGGTCGCCCGCGTAGTCGTAGGCGCGGGCGGCGCGGTAGTTGGTGCGCCAGTTCTCCGGGTCCGCCTCCCATTCCGTGCGGACCTGCTCGAAAAGCGCTTCGGCGGCGGCCTTTTCGATGCGGCCGGACGGCCGACGAGGCAGGTTGGAGACGTCCAACTCGCCGCCCTCCTCGTGCATGCGGCGGGCCAGCCGCTGGTGGGCCAATGCGGCACGAAGACTGGTAGCCACGATCCAGATGCCGAGGATCGGCAGGATCAGCACACCTATACCCATGGCTATCGCCGCGCCATTACCTGAACCGATGAGGCCCACCGCGATTCGGCCCAGCAGCAGAAAATAGAACGCCAGCGCCAGCACCAGGAAGCCGATGAACCCCACGGTGCGCAACGCCTGAGTCGAACCCCGCCCGCCGGAGGAACTCACGGCGTCACCCCACAGGCCCTCGGTTCTGCCGTGCGCAGTGCGCGCTCCGTCCTCGGCTCGCGCGCGAGGCCTCCGATGAGAGGGCGCGAACGGCGGTCGGCCCCACCGCATACCCGGCCATGCGGTTCGATCACTTGCCCGATCACAGGTCCAGCAGCGGGTCGAGGCCGACGGTCAGCCCCGGGCGGGCGCCGATCTGCCGCACACCCAGCAGCACACCCGGCGCGAAGGACGTGCGGTCCAGCGAGTCGTGGCGGATGGTGAGCGTCTCGCCCTGGGTGCCGAACAGCACCTCCTGGTGCGCGACGAGTCCGGCCAGGCGCACCGAATGCACCCGCACGCCGTCGACGCTCGCGCCGCGGGCGCCGTCGAGTTCGGTGGTGGTGGCGTCGGGGCTCGGACCCACACCGGCGTTCTTGCGCGCTTCGGCGATGATGCCCGCCGTGCGATAGGCGGTGCCGGACGGCGCGTCGGCCTTGTTCGGGTGATGCAGTTCGATCACCTCGACCGAGTCGAACCAGCGGGCGGCCTGCTCGGCGAACCGCATCGACAGCACCGCGCCGATCGCGAAGTTGGGCGCGATGAGCACGCCGACCTCCGGTTTGCCCGCCAGCCAGCCGCGCACCTGCTCCAACCGGGCCTCGTCGAATCCCGTGGTGCCGACCACCGCGTGCATTCCGTGCTCCACCAGCCACCGCAGATTCGGCATCACCACGCCGGGATGGGTGAAGTCGACGACCACCTCGGCGCCCGCGTCGGTGAACGCGTCCAGCGCGTCGTCCTTGTCCACGCGGGCGACCAGCTCCAGATCGTCGGCCGCCTCGGCCGCCGCGCAGATCGCCTGGCCGACCTTGCCGTGCGCGCCGAGCACACCCACGCGGATCCGGTTCGTGGTCACCCTGAACTCCTCACATACCCGTCGACAGTCTTCGCCGAGCCTACTGTTCCCCGGATCGGCGCGGAGCACCCCATCGGCTCGACGGCGCATGTCACACCACCCTCGCAACTTATCACCACATGCGCATGATTGCGCGTATGGGACGGTTGCGGTTACCGTCTCCCCGTGACTTCGATCCACGAACGCGCCGCCGCCTTCGAACGCGACCACGTCCGCCGCGAACTCGTTGCCGGGCAGCATGTTTGGAACTATCGTAGCGGCGGCGACGGCGATCCGGTGCTGTTGCTCACGGGCGGCGCCGGGATCGCGATCGCGTGGCTGGACCTGACACCCGCGCTGTTCCCGCACTTCCGCAGCGTGGCCGTCGACTACCCGGTGACGATCTCGCGCGGCACGGACCTCACCGACGGCCTGCTCGCCGTCCTCGATGCCGAGGGCATCGACCGGGCGCATGTGATCGGCCAGTCCGCCGGAGGGATGTTCGCCGAGTTGCTGGCGCAGCGGGCGCCCGACCGCATCCGCTCGCTGACACTCACCTCGACCGGCCTCTACGGCCCGGAGGATGTCGAGCGGCTGCGCGGGCGGATCGTCACCACCCGATCCACACCGTGGGAGCAGACCCGCGCCTCCATCCGAGCCGCCCTGCGCACCACCTGGGAGGATGCGGACGAGGCCGAGTTCTGGATCGGACAGGTGGAGGCGGCCACCGATCTCGCGGGCAGCGAGGGCACGGTCAACTCCTACCAGCGACTGCTGGAACTGGCCGAGAACGCCGAGGAGCTGCTGCGGCAGCCGTCCTGGCAGGGCCCGACCTTGATCGTGCGCGCCGACGACGACGCGCTGATCACCCCGGTGCAGACCCAGCGCCTCATCGATCTGCATCCGGGATGCGAGGTCCGCACCTTCGCCGACGGCGGCCATTCGCTGCTGCTGAGCCGCCCGGCCGACTATGCCGCCACGGTGACGGAATTCCTGCTGCGGCACAGCATTTCTCCGGCGAAAAGCGCGCCGGAATGACGGGAAGGCAGCGCCGACGTGCCGGAAAGACGGGAGGCAACACAGACGTACCGGAATGACAGGAGGGCAACACCGACGTGCCGGAAAGACAGGGGCAACACCGGCGTGCCGGAAAGACAGGGGCAAACACCGGCGTGCCGGAATGGCGGGAGGGCAGCGCCAACGTGCACCGAAAGACGGGGGGCAGCGCCAGAATGACGGGTATGGCGCGCTCAGTCGAAGACGATGACCTGACGCAGACCGTGTCCGGCGGCTAGTTCGTCCATGGCGTGGTTGATGTCCTCGAGCCGGATGCGCGACGACACCAGCCGCTCCACCGGTAGCCTGCCCTCGCGCCACATTCGCACGTATTCGGGGATATCGCGGGCGGGCACCGCGGAACCGAGATAGCTGCCGACGATCGACCGACCCTGCGCCACCAGCCCGAGCGGCGAAACGCTCGCTCGCGCTTCGGGATTGGGCAGTCCGACGGTGACGGTGGTACCGCCGGGCGCGGTGGCGGCCACGGCCGTCTCGAACGCCCGCACATTGCCCGCGGCCTCCACCACGACGTCCGCCGTCATGCCCTGCTCGGCCAGTTGCGCGGGGGTGTAGACCTGGGTGGCGCCGAGTTCGGTTGCCAGCGACAGCTTCTCGGGCAGAGTGTCCACGGCGATCACCTCGCTGCCGAGGTCCTCGCGCAGCGACGCCGCCACCAGCACCGCGGCCATCCCGACCCCACCCAGACCCACCACCATGATGCGGTCGCCCGGGCCGGGCCGGGCCGAATTCAGCAGTGCCCCACCGCCGGTCAGCACCGCGCAGCCGAGCACCGCCGCCACGTCCGGGGGCACGTCGTCGTCGACCGGCACCACCGAGCGGCGGTCCACCACGGCGTGGGTAGCGAACCCGGAGACGCCGAGATGGTGGTGCACCGGCTCGCCGCGGCGCAGCAATCGCCGCCCGCCGCCGAGCAGTTCGCCGGTGTTGTTGGACATGCTGCCGGTAACGCAGGGAGTGCGGCCGTTGGTGGCGCAGCCCGCGCAGTCCCCACAGCGCGGCAGGAAGGTCATCACCACCCGTTGCCCGACCTCGATATCGCCTCCGCCGGGGCCAACCTGCTCCACCCGCCCGGCCGCCTCGTGACCGAGTAGCATCGGCACCGGACGCACCCGGTTTCCGTCCACGACCGAGAGGTCCGAATGGCACAGCCCGGCCGCCTCGATGCGGACCAGCAGTTCGCCCGCACCGGGATCGCCGAGGTCCAACTCGTCGACGACGAGCGGTTTCGATTCGGCGTACGGCGTCGCTTCGCCGATTCGTTCCAGCACAGCACCGCGAATCCTCATTCATCAGACGCTACCGCGTGCGGGTCGCAAGTGTCTCGGACGGCTATCGCGAGACCGTCGCGGATCGGCGTCGACCGACACATGATAGCGGCAGACGCCGAGACCGATCGATGAGGCGAGCCCATGAAGACACCCTCCCCCACGCGCGGATTCAACGATCTGATCACCGGCTCCTTCGGCCGGATCGCCCGCACCTACGACAGCCCGCTGCTGCAGCACATCGTGTACCGCCCGCCCCAGGATCAGGTGATCGGCGAACTGCGCGCCGCGGGATCCCGTCGCATCCCCGATATCGGCTGCGGCACCGGCATTCTCACCACCCGCATCGAGCGCGAACTGCGGCCGGAGCAGGTGTTCGGGGTCGACGCCTCCCCGGAATGCTCGCCCAGGCCCGGCCGCGCTCGGCCCGGGTGACGTGGCTGTCCGCGCTCGCCGAATTCGCCCGCGTGCTCACAACCGGCGGTCTCGTCGCGGTGTCTACAGTGACTCCCACCGGTCGCGTCGGAGGTACGAAAGATGCTGCGCGAGGCCGGATTCGAGGTCGTAAACCAACGTCGCATCCACCGTCCCTTACCGCGCTGGCTGATCCCCGACGTAATCACCGTGGGCCGCAAGCTCTAGGCTGCCCTCCGCTTCCTGGACCTGCGGGAGCTCGAAGCGCCTGAGCTGGCCCGTTCGATCGACGTCATGCGCCCAGTCGACCACGGCGGGCGATGGTGGGCCTGCGCACAGTCTCCGACCGCACGAAAGGCCGGAGGCGGTGAGCCATCCGGCCGTTCGCTCATGAGTCAGCCCCTTACGAAGCGCAGCAGTGCCGTGTTGACCTGGTCGGCGTGCGTCCACAGCAGGCCGTGGGGCGCACCGTCGATTTCGACGTACTCCGCGTCCGGGACCAGCGCCGCGAACCGGCGGCCCGTGGCATCGATCGGCAGGATGTTGTCCTTCGTCCCGTGCAGGATCAGGGTCGGCAGCCCCGCGGCGCGCACCGCGTCGACATCCGCGCGGAAGTCCTCGAGCCACGCCGGGACGACGGCGTAGGCGGCGACCGGCGCACTGGCGGTAGCGGTGTTCCAGTTCGCCCGGACGACCTCCTCGCTGATGCGCGTGCCGAGGTTCTCCTCGAGGTTGTAGAAGTCCTTGTAGAACTGGGTGTACCAGGCATAGCGATCGGCCCGTGCCGCGGCGGCGATGCCGTCGAACACCTCCTGCGGCACGCCCTCGGGGTTGTCGTCGCGCCGCACCAGGAACGGTTCCAGCGACGCGAGGAACGCCAGCCTGGCGACTCGCCCCGGCCCGTACTCGGCGATGTAGCGGGCCAGTTCGCCCGTGCCCATCGAGAAGCCGACCAGAATGACCTCGCGCAGGTCCAGCGCCGTCAGCACCGCGTTCAGGTCGGCGGCGAAGGTGTCGTAGTCGTAACCCACGCCGACCTTCGACGACTGCCCGAACCCGCGGCGGTCGTAGGTGATGACCCGATATCCGGCGTCCAGCAGTTCGCGCGCCTGCAACTCCCAACTGTCGCCGCTCAGCGGGTAGCCATGGATCAGCACGACCGGCTGACCGGTGCCGTGATCCTCGTAGTACAGCTCGATGTCGGTGCTGTTCTCGGCGCCGACGGTGATGAAACCCATGACTGACTCCTCGCGATTCGGATGGCGTGAACACTCGATCCACCTCGCGGAGAACGATCGTTCTCCGCGATATCTGCTACCGTAGAGAACGCTCGTTCTCAGCGCAAGTACTCCGGAGGCGTGAGGTGGATCACCAGGTGCGGCGGCCTGCCGCGGATGTGCGTGAACAGGTCGTCGCCGCCGCCGACGCCCTGTTCTACGAGCGGGGGATTCAGGCGGTGGGCATGGACGCGGTGCGGGCCGCGGCCGGTGTCTCGCTCAAACGCATCTACGCGCTGTTCGGTTCGAAGGACGACCTGATCGTCGCGGTGCTGCGGCACCGGTCCGCCATGTGGGACGACGGTCTGGCCTCGGCCGTACGGCCGACGATGACCGCCCGGGAGCGGTTGCTGGCGATCTTCGACTTCCTCGACGAATGGTTCCGCTCACCCGACTTCCGGGGGTGCGCGTTCATCAACGCCTATGGCGAGCTGAGTTCGGGCTCACCGACGGTGAAAGACGCGGTGCGGGCGCACAAGCGGGCGTTCGGCGAGTACGTCGCGCGACTCGTGGCCGAGATCGGCGCACCGCCGGAGGTGGCGCCCCAGATCGCACTGCTCGCCGAGGGCGCCCAGACCACCGCCGCGATCGACGGCGCCCCGGAGCCCGCCCGGCAGGCCCGCGCCGCGGCCCGAATCCTGCTCGACTCCGCCCTGGAAACCGCGGCCCGATCCCAGCCCGCGGACCAGAGCTGACCGATGACGGCCGAATTGCGTTCTCTCACCGTTCATATCGACACGGGGCGATGGAGCGAAACGGTGCTCGACGCGGTGGATCTCGTCGTGTGCCCCAGGCAGATCACAGCACTGCTCGGCGCGCCGGGCGCGGGAAAGACGATGATCGCCTCGGCTCTCACGGGAACCTTGCCCGCCACGGCGAGGACTCGGGGCGACGTCCTGATCGAGGACGAGGTCGTCCGCGACCGGCAGTGGCCGACTCTGCGAGGCGGCATCGTCGGCTATGTGCCGCAGGACGGTATGACGGCCTTCGCGCCCGACACGACGGTGGGTGCGCAGCTGCAAACGCTGGCACTGCGACACCGGGCGTGGAGTGTCGAGCGGGCGTGCGCCGCAGTCTATTACCCGGCCGATGCCGCGGACCTGCTTCCGGGCCAGAACTCCGCGGGCCAGATCCAACGCGCGGCGTTGGCGGCGGCACTGCTACCGGCGCCACCCATCCTGATCGCGGACGGTCCCACCAATTCCCTCGACGCGGGAACGGCGTACGCCGTGTGGAAGTCGTTGCGCGCCTATGCCGACTCCGGGGCGGCGGTACTCGTCGTCTGTAACGAGGTGCGGATGCTGACCACCGGTGGTTTCGCCGACCGTATGGTGATCGTGCACGAGGGTCGGGTCCGCGCGGCGGGCTCGATCGCGCAGCTCGCCCGGTCGACCGACCCGTACGTTCGAGCGCTGCTCACCTCGCCTTTCTGAGAGAATTCTCGGACGCTCAGCGAGGGACTCAGTTCGGGCCGCATATGGTCGGCGAGCAGGATGGTGACGATTGGGTATGACACATGTCAGGACGCCGGATGCCATGGTCGGACGGCCTGGGCCCGTCCGCGGTGCCCGCGCCGCCCGGATCATGATCGCCGCGGTCCTGTCGGCCGCTCTCGCGGCGTGCGGCGGTACGGCGCAGCAGGGGCCCGATTCGACCGTGGTCTCCACCACTCGGACCAGTAGTCCGTCCGGGATTCCGGATCTGACCGCGGGCGCGGAGATCGCGCGCGGGATCCGGGTGCCCTGGGGATTGGCGTTTCTTCCGGATGGGGCGGCGCTCGTTGCCGAGCGCGATTCCGGTGCGATCCTGCGGGTTTCGCCCGGGTCGGCGCCGCGGCAGGTGTACCAGGTCCCGGATGTGGTGGCGCGCAGCGAGGGTGGGCTGCTGGGGTTGGCGGTCGCCCCCGACTACGCCGAAAGCCGTTATGTCTATGCGTATTTCACCGCCGCGAACGACAATCGGCTCGTGCGGTTCCGCCTCGACGGTCAGCCGGAGGTGATCTTCGGCGGAATCGCCAAGTCCGGGAACCACAATGGCGGCCGGATCGCCTTCGGGCCGGACGGCATGCTGTATGCCGGGACCGGTGACGCCGGGCGAGAGGATCGGTCCCAGGATCCCGCGAACCCCAACGGCAAGATCCTGCGCTTGACACCGGACGGCCTTCCCGCGCCGGGCAATCCGTTCCCCGGTTCACCCGTCTACAGCCTCGGCCATCGCAATGTCCAGGGGCTGGCGTGGGATCCGGCGGGCCGCCTCTACGCCGCCGAGTTCGGTCAGAACGACTTCGACGAGATCAATCTCATCGAACCGGGCCGCAACTACGGGTGGCCGGAGGTCGAGGGCACCGGCGACACCCAGGGCGGCCGCTTCACCAACCCGCTCGTCACCTGGACCACCCGGGAGTCCTCCCCCTCCGGCATCGCCATCACCGCGAATACGTTGTACGCCGCGGCATTACGAGGCGAACGACTCTGGGCGGTGCCGCTGCGGGACGGCAGGTTCAGCGAGCCCCGGGCGGAACTTCGAGGCTACGGCCGCCTCCGCACCGTCGAGGTCGCCCCCGACGGTTCCCTCTGGCTCACCACCTCCAACACCGACGGCCGCGGCGACACTCGCGACGGCGACGACCGCGTCCTGCGGTTCCCCGCGAGGTGACTCGCCTCTGGTGCAACCCGACCGACCAGTCGAGCAGCACCGGCGATCGTAGCGGGGTAGTTGCCGCGTGAAACCGAAGGAAGCTGAGGAATGGTTCAGTCCGCCCGGACGGGCGGCAGTTCCGCCGGGGCCGGGGGCCAGGCCAGCGGAGTCACCCGGGGCGGGCGCTGCAGCGGATTGTCGTCCCAGTCGACGCCGACGCCGACCCAGGCCTTGGGCCGATCGAACCGGGTCTCCTGCGCGGCGAACTTCGTGCGGCGGAAGGAGATCTCGCCGAAGAAGTCGCCGCCGGAGAAATCGCTCCGGCCGCCGTCGAACCGGGCGTCGGCGAAGGAGACGGCGCCGTGGTACTCGGCGCCGGAGAAATCGACGACCTCGGTGCCGGCCCGACGCCAGCGGGCACGAGCGCCCAACCGGGCGCCGTCGAAGCTGGCGCGCGCGCCGTAGAAGCGGGTTCCGGCGAACGAGACACGGGCACAATCGAACTCGGCGCCGTCGAGCCGTGCCCGAGCGCCCTCGAAGGTGGCGCCGTCGAAGGTCGTCGTCGCGGCGCGGAAACGGGCATCGGCGAAGGTGGTGTGGTCGCCGGAGAAGCTCGCGCCGTCGAATCGGAGACGGGGACCGCCGAATTCGGCGCCCTCGAAGGACACCCGGCCGCCGAAGCTCACGTTCGCGAAGCTCGTTCCGGCCCGGCCGAGATTCGCATCCTCCGCGCCGGTCCCGGTGAACTTGGCGCCCCGGAACAGCGCCGCGTCGGCGAAGGTCGCGGCGTGGAAGGTGACGTGTTTGCCCAGGAATTCGACCTGCTCGAAGTTCGCGGTCCTGGTCCCGGTGAACACCGCCCCGCGGAAATGGGTGTGCGCCCCCGCGAAAACCGCGTACCGGAAGTCGACATCCTCCAGCACCGCGTCGTCGAAGTTGAAATTGTAGGTGGACCACGATATTTCGGCCGACTGCCGCAGATGCGACACGATCACCGCGACAATCGTGCGGCGCACCTCGCTGTCGTTCTGCCGGATCTGGTAGACGTGCTCGACCTGGTCGGTACTCGGGAGCGGGTGCTCCGATTCGGTGACGGGGTTCCCGTTTCTGGTCTCCTTACGAGACACCAGATGATTCCCGCCGTCGTCCGGATCGTAGGGCAACCGCAGATATCCGCACAGCACATCGATGCACTGCTGGCGTCGCCCCCGCGCGCTGAATTCGTCTGCGACACCGGCCATCGCGTATACCCCGGCGATCCGCACCGCCACGTCCGGATCGCCGAGTTGTTTCGCCGCCGCCCCGAACAGCTCGGCGAACCGGCCACGCTCGTTGTCGCGCTGGCGGCGGTATGCGACGACGAGTGCCACCGCGCCGCCGATCCCCGCCGTCACCGAGAGCGCGATCTTGGTCAGGTCCACCTGATTCGGTGTCTCGGACTTCGCCCCGAGCAGCAACCACAATGCCCACCAGGCGAACCCGGCGATCAGCAGACCGCCCACCACTGCCGTCACCACCGACAGCAGCAGCGCCGATCGCCTCATCCGCTGGTTCAGTCGCCGACCGAAACGCCCCCGCCGCCACATAGCCGCATGGTAGCGGCAAATCGCCACCCATCGCAGGGCGGGCGGCGATTCCCCTTACCCCACCTGGGCTTTCAGGCACGCACCCGCTCCGCCGCGCTCGCGCGCGCCGCCACGCGGCTCCCCCGCACCCCGATACCCGCCGCCACCAGGCACGCGACCGCGACCACCGCCACGAACCACGGGAACACCGTCCCCATACCCCACGTGGTCGCCGCCCACCCGGCCACGATGGTCGGCAGCGCCATCGAGGTGTACGCGAGCAGGTAGTACGCCGACATGGTCTCACCCCGCTTGTGGTGCGGCACAACGTTGGACAGATGCCGCAGCGATCCGCCGAAGCCCAGCCCGAAGGTGCCGCCCAGCAGCACACCGGCGATCAGCACCACCACCCAGTTGTGCGTCGCCAGCGCCGGAATGGTCAGCACCAGCGCGATCGCCATGCCGGTATCGCCGCCGATGGCCGCGCGCCGGGCCGGAATTCCGGTGGCGAACAGTTGCGCCAGCGCGCCCGCGGTCGCGGTGGAGGCGACGACCGCGCCGCCGAACACCAGGTTGTGCACGCCGGTCTTGTCCGCGGCCAGCGTCGGATACAGCGACAGCAGCACGCCCAGCACCGACCAGGCCGCCATCACACCCAGCGCCGAGAACCAGAAATCGGCGCGGATCTCCTGCGGCACAGCCGGTTTGGCGATCCGGATGGGCCCGGAGACGCGCTTGGTGTGGGTCTCCTCCATCACCACCACGCCGACCCCGATCAGCACGCACAGCACGGTGATCACCAGGTAGGGGGTGCGGAGCGGATGCGGCACATACTGTGCCAGCAGCGCCGAGCCCAGAATCGCCACGGCCATACCGACGTTGAAGGCCACACCCGTCAGCTGCCCGGAGCGCGCGCCGTTCCTGGGCCGCAGATCCAGCAGCGCCGCCGCGCCGGACACCACGGTCGCCCCGACCGCGATGCCGTGCAGCGCCCGGGCCACCAGCAGCATGGCGACGTTGTCCGCCAGCAGGAACACCGCCAGGCCGACGATCATGGTGGCCAGCGCGCCCAGCAGCACCGGCTTGCGGCCTACCACGTCGGAGATCTTCCCCGACACGAGCACCGCGCCGAGCGCGGCGATCGCGTACACGGCGAACACGATCGTGGTCGTCAGCGGCGTGAAGTGCCACTCCTGCTGGTAGAGGCCGTACAGGGGCGCCGGCGCGCCGGACACTCCGAGCGCGACGCCGCTGGCCACCAGAATCAGGGCGTAGGCCCAGGGTTGTGACGTCCGCTCGACCGGGGAAACAGCCACAGTCGCTGCCATCGCTAGCTCTCCATCAGGTAGGTTTGATTACGATCGAACCCAACCACCCTAACGCCGGTACGATTCCCATCAAACCGCCGGTGAGGTAGATCATGACGGAAACCAAACGCACCGTGGAGGCATTCCCGGTCGGCTCGGTACAGGCCGTGCTCGACGCGCTGCACGATCCGGTGCGCCTGGAGATGGTGCGCCGACTGGCCAACGCCGGTACGGCGATGCGCTGCGGCCTGCTCTACGACACGATCAACAAGTCGACCGCGACCCATCACCTCAAGACGCTGCGCTATGCGGGGCTCACCGAGAAGATCGTCGAGGACGGCCAGACCTTCGCCCGGCTGCGCGCCGCGGAGGTGGACCGGGAGCTGCCCGGCCTGCTCGATGCGGTCGTCGGCGCGGCGAATCGGTCCGAGCAGGCCGAGAAGGCTTAGCCTGCCCAGATGTCGCCGATCTCCGAGCTGACCGACGTGGTCGTGGCACTGCACTCCGATCTCGCCGAATGGCTGGGCACCGACGCGGCGCCGAAGGTGTTCGACCGGTTCGCCAATGCCCTGGACGACAAGTTCTCGGCCGTGGTCACCACCGGCGACGCCGTGGACCGCGACGCCCTGCTGAGCGGCGTCTGGAAATCCCGCAACGCCCAGCCCGGCATGGAGATCGACATCTCCGATGTCGAGGAGGTCGCCCGCGCCTCCACCCTGGTCGTGCTCCGCTTCGTCGCCGAGAACCGCTACGGCGACACCCGAACCCGCCGCCGCGTCACCGCGACCCTGATCACCGACGGCCAGCTCTACTTCTGGCGATCGGTCCACGAAACCCCCATCCCCCCAACCGAATCCGTCACCCCACCGCCACCGAACTGACGCTGCAACAGCACGCGGTCCACCAACCATCACCCCGGCACGCCATCACCACCATTCCCAGCACGCCATCACCACGATTCCCGACATGCTTTTGGTCGGGATCCACACCGCCGTCGCAGTGGATTCCGGCCAAAGCGTGCCGGAATTGCGATACCGGGCCGGGGGCTACGCAGGTTTGCGCGGTAGCTCGATCAGGGCCGTAATAATCCGAGCAGTGCGGGCAGCAGCAAGTACGCACTGTCCTGTCGGATGCCTACCTCGAGGTAGGCGAACAGGTCAGTCGCGCACCAGCCTCCGGACCGCCGACGGCAGGTCCCGGGTGCGGCGGTACGGGCCCGCCACCGACGCCGCGAACGGGCGCGCGAGCAGTTGCCGCGCCACCGCCGACACCTCGTCGGTCGTCACGGCGTCGATCCGGGTCAGGGTGTCGGACACGCTGCGGTGATTGCCGTAGCTGAGTTCGCTGCGGCCGATGCGGTTCATGCGGGAACCGGAATCCTCCAGTCCCAGCACCAGTCCCCCGCGCAGCGAACCCTTCGCCCGCGCGCATTCGGCGTCGGTGATCCCGTCCGCGGCAACCTCTTCCAGCACCCCGCGCGCCAAACTGGTGACCTCCCCGAGGTTTTCGGGCTGGCACCCCAGATACACCGAGAACGCGCCCGTATCGGCGAAGGTGTCGACGCCGGAGTACACCGAGTACGCCAAGCCCCGTTCCTCCCGGATGCGCTGGAACAGACGGGAACTGAGCCCGCCGCCGAGCACCGTGTTCAGCACCGACAGCGGCCAGCGCTTCTCGCCCTCGTGCCGCCCGAACGCCCGCACCCCGAATACCAGGTGCGCCTGCTCGCTATCGCGGTAGATCCGCTGCAGCTGCGGCTGGGTGCGGGTGCGGAAGTGTCCCTCGCGCCGCGGCGCCGGGCCCCGCGCCGGATCGAGCCGCCCGGCGAACGCGCGATGGATCAGCTCCACCGTGTGCTCGTGCTCGACATTGCCCGCCACCGCGACCACCATCCGGTCCGGCCGGTACCGCCGCAGATGGAAGCCGCGCAGCTGCGCCGCGGTCATCTCCTCGATGGATTCGACGGTCCCGATCACCGGCCGCCCGACCGGATGATCGCCGAACAGCGCGCCGAGGAACGCGTCGCCGACCATGTCCTCCGGATCGTCGTCGCGCATCGAGATCTCCTCGAGCACCACCTGCCGCTCCACGGCGACGTCCTCCGCCCGGCACAGCCCGTTGAGCACCACATCCGACACCAGGTCCACCGCCAGCGGCAGATCCTCGTCCAGCACGTGCGCGTAGTAACAGGTCTGCTCCTTGGCGGTGAACGCGTTCAGCTCGCCGCCGACCGCGTCCATGGCCTGGGCGATATCCAGCGCCGACCGCGTCGGGGTTTGCTTGAACAGCAGATGTTCGAGGAAATGCGCGGCGCCGGCCACCGTCGGGCCCTCGTCGCGCGATCCCACGCCGACCCACACCCCGATGGAGGCCGACCGTACACCCGGCACATGTTCGGTCACGACTCGCAGCCCGCCGGGCAACACGGTGCGTCGCACGCCGGTATCGGCGAGCGGGGCGTCCGTAGGAGCGAGTCGGAGAGAAGAACCCCCCTGCTCGGTAAGGAGCGAGGGGGGTGTCGTCTTCTTCTTCGTCACACCGAAATGATTACTCGGCACCGGCCTCTACCGCAGCAGTGTTATCGGAAGTCGACGCGGCCGCCGCGTCCTCTTCCTCGACCGGAACCAGCGAGATCTTGCCCCGGTTATCGATATCGGCGATCTCGACGCGGATCTTGTCGCCGACGTTCACCACGTCCTCGACCTTGCCGACCCGCTTGCCGTTGCCCAGCTTCGAGATGTGCACCAGGCCGTCGCGACCCGGCAGCAGCGAGACGAACGCGCCGAAGGCAGTGGTCTTGACGACCGTGCCCAGGAAGCGCTCGCCGACCTTCGGCATCTGCGGGTTGGCGATCGCGTTGATCGCGTCGATCGCGGCCTGCGCCGACGGTCCGTCGGTCGCGCCCACGAACACGGTGCCGTCGTCCTCGATCGAGATGTTGGCGCCGGTGTCCTCGGTGATCTGGTTGATCATCTTGCCCTTGGGCCCGATGACCTCGCCGATCTTGTCGACCGGGATCTTGATCGCGGTGACGCGCGGCGCGTACGGGCTCATCTCGTCGGGGGTGGCGATGGCCTCGGCCATCACGTCCAGGATGGTCAGGCGCGCGTCGCGGGCCTGGTTGAGCGCACCCGCGAGCACCTTCGACGGGATGCCGTCGAGCTTGGTGTCCAGCTGCAGCGCGGTGACGAACTCCGGGGTGCCCGCGACCTTGAAGTCCATATCGCCGAAGGCGTCCTCGGCGCCGAGGATGTCGGTCAGCGCCACGTAGCGGACCTCGTCACCCACGGTGTCGGACACCAGGCCCATCGCGATACCGGCCACCGGCGCCTTCAGGGGCACACCGGCGTTCAGCAGCGACAGGGTGGAGGCGCACACCGAGCCCATCGAGGTGGAACCGTTGGAGCCCAGCGCCTCCGAGACCTGGCGGATGGCGTACGGGAAGTCGTCCTGCGAGGGCAGCACCGGGATCAGCGCGCGCTCGGCCAGCGCGCCGTGGCCGATCTCGCGGCGCTTCGGCGAGCCGACGCGGCCGGTCTCGCCGGTGGAGAACGGCGGGAAGTTGTAGTGGTGCATGTAGCGCTTGGAGGTCTCCGGGCCGAGCGAGTCGACCTGCTGCGCCATCTTCACCATGTCGAGGGTGGTGACGCCCATGATCTGGGTCTCGCCGCGCTCGAACAGCGCCGAGCCGTGCGCCCGCGGCACCACGGCCACCTCGGCCGACAGCGCGCGGATATCGGCCAGGCCGCGGCCGTCGATGCGGAAGCCGTCGGACAGGATGCGCTGGCGCACCAGCTTCTTGGTGACCGAGCGGAACGCCGCGCCGATCTCCTTCTCGCGGCCCTCGAAATCCTCGGCCAGGCTGGAGAGGACCTCGAGCTTGATCTCGTCGATCTTCTCCTCGCGCTCCTGCTTGCCGGGGATGGACAGCGCCGCGCCGAGCGGGTTCTTCGCGGTGCCCTCGACGGCGGTGTACACGTCGTCCTGGTAGGGCGGGAACAGCGGGAATTCCTCGGTCGGCTTGGCGGCCTTCTCGGCCAGGTCCTGCTGCGCCTTGCACAGCCGGGCGATGAACGGCTTGGCGGCCTCGAGGCCCTCGGCCACAATGGTTTCTGTCGGCGCCGACGCGCCGCCCTCGACCAGCGCGATGACGTTGTCGGTGGCCTCCGCCTCGACCATCATGATCGCGACGTCACCGTCGACCACGCGACCGGCGACCACCATGTCGAACACGGCCGACTCCAGCTGCTCGACGGTCGGGAACGCCACCCACTGACCCTCGATCAGGGCCACCCGCACGCCGCCGATCGGGCCGGAGAACGGCAGGCCCGAGATCTGCGTCGACGCCGAGGCCGCGTTGATGGCGACCACGTCGTAGAGATCCTTGGGATCCAGGCTCATCACGGTCACCACGACCTGGATCTCGTTGCGCAGGCCGTCGACGAACGACGGGCGCAGCGGGCGGTCGATCAGGCGGCAGGTGAGGATCGCGTCGGTGGAGGGGCGGCCCTCGCGCCGGAAGAACGAGCCGGGGATGCGGCCCGCGGCGTACATGCGCTCCTCGACGTCCACCGTCAGCGGGAAGAAGTCGAACTGATCCTTGGGGTGCTTACCCGCGGTGGTCGCGGACAGCAGCATGGTCTCGTCGTCCAGGTAGGCGACGACCGAGCCCGCGGCCTGCTTGGCCAGGCGGCCGGTCTCGAAGCGGATGGTACGAGTGCCGTAGCTGCCGTTATCGATCAGGGCTACCGACTCGAATACGCCGGGTTCGACCTCGACGGCAGAACTGGTCACTGTGTCTGACATTTTCTCTTCTCAACCTCTCGTCTCGCCGGATCCAGCGCAGCTCTGCGCGATCCGGCTGTCGTCAGCCGTACCCGGTTTGGGCGCGTACCAGCGCGCACACCCGGCCGAATTCCCGTTGGAGGCGGCGACGCGGAGGCGGTCAACGATCGAAGCCTTCCGGGCTGTCGTGCCGAAAAGCCACTACCGAAGACCGACGCCACGCGACGGGTGCGTACGGCTGTGTCGTGTCGCGCACGGGGACGTCTGTCCCTATACACGACCAGCCGACGGGGGGATTCTATGCTTCCCCGTCGGCTGCCATGCGAACTGCCCTGTGCAGATCGTGTGTCGCTAGTAGATCAGCGACGCAGTCCGAGCCGCTCGATCAGTGCACGGTAACGCTCGATGTCCTTGTCCGCCAGGTACTTCGACAGGCGCTTCCGACGGCCGATGAGCTGCATCAGGCCGTGGCGGGTGTGGTGATCGTGCTTGTGCTTCTTCAGGTGCTCGGTGATATCGGAGATGCGCTTGGTCAGCATCGCGATCTGGGCCTCCGGCGAACCGGTGTCCTTCTCGTGCACTCCGTAGTCGGCGAGGATCGCCTTCTTCTGCTCGGTGGTCAGCGCCACGAATTCACTCCTGCTTTCCAGTCCGCGCTCGGAAGAACCGGGAAACCCCGGGCGGGCGCCACCGCGGACCGCAGCAAACCCGACGAGCGAGTCTACCGGACCGCCCTCGACAAGCGAAAATGCCCCCGGTTCGCGTCGTGCGATCCCCGCCTCACGGCCCTAGGGGGCCGTGAGGCGGGGGAATGCTGGGACGACCAGTCCGCCTCATCATTCCTTGCCCACGCCCCGGCACCTCACATTCCTTGCCCACGCCCCAGCACCCCACATTCCTTGCCCACGCCCCAGCACCCCACATTCCTTGCCCACGCCCCAGCACCCCACATTCCTTGCCCACGCCCCAGCACCCCACATTCCTTGCCCACGCCCCAGCACCCCACATTCCTTGCCCCACGGCCCCCTGGGGCCGTGGGGCAAGGATCGGTTGCCGGGAACGATGGGGGCCAGGCTTACTCGTGGTCTGTGGTGGCCAAGATCTTGCGGGTCTGCTCCACGTCCCGGCCCATCGCCACGATCAATTCGTCGACCGAGGCGAATTTGCGCATGCCGCGGACGTGCTCGACGAAGTCGACTGCTACGTGCTGGCCGTAGAGGTCTATGTCGGCGTCGAGTACGTAGGCCTCGACGGTGCGGGTGCGGCCGGAGAAGGTCGGGTTCGTACCCACCGAGATGGCCGCCATGGCCCGCTTGCCCGGGACCGTGGTGCCGACCGTCTGGCCCGGGCTCAGCACGGTGAACCAGCCCGCGTAGACGCCATCGGCGGGGATGGCCGCGTGCATCGGCGGCGCCACGTTCGCGGTCGGGAAGCCGAGTTCGCGGCCGCGGCCGTCGCCGTGCACGACCACGCCCTCGACCCGGTGCGGACGGCCCAGCGCGTCGGCGGCCGCGGCCATATCCCCCGCGTCGACGCAGGCGCGAATGTAGGTGGAGGAGAACGTGACCGCGTGCTCGCTGACCAGCTTCACCCCGTCGACCTCGAACCCGAACCGGCCGCCCAGCTCACGCATGGTGTCGACGGTGCCCGCCGCCTTCTTGCCGAAGGTGAAGTTGTCGCCGATCACCACCTCGGTGACGTGCAGCTTCTCGACCAGCAGGTCGTGCACGTAGCGGGTCGGCGTCAGCTTCATGAACTCGTGGGTGAACGGCATCACGCAGAACACGTCGACGCCCAGTTCCTCAACCAGGTCGGCGCGCCGGGTCAGGGTGGTCAGCTGCGCGGGGTGCGAACCGGGCCGCACCACCTCCATGGGGTGCGGATCGAAGGTCATCAGCACCGACGGCACGCCGCGCACGGCGGCGGATTTCACGGCGCGGCCGATCAACTGGGCGTGACCGCGGTGCACTCCGTCGAACACTCCGATCGTGAGCACGCACCGGCCCCAGTCCGGGGGAATGTCCTCGAGACTTCGCCATCTCTGCACACCCGGCAGCCTACGCAAGCCGGGTCACGGACAGTATGCGGCGGTGGGGTTGTTCACGCGGCCGTCACCCGGGCCTGGGACTGCGCGTGCCGGTGTGGGAAAGCGGGCAAGGTATGCATAAGCTCGGAAACGTGCCCGGAAAACGAGACATCGCCACCCGCCGCGAGCTGGTCGATCCCTCCGCGACACAGGAATCCGAGGGTGAGAACAGCAGCGAGGCGGTCGACACCACCAGCGAGAACACGCTGGCCCCGGTGCTCTCCTCCGTCGCCCAGGACTATCTGAAGGTGATCTGGACGGCCCAGGAGTGGTCGCAGGAGAAGGTGTCGACGAAGCTGCTCGCCGAGCGCATCGGCGTCTCGGCGTCCACGGTGTCCGAGGCGGTGCGCAAGCTCGCCGATCAGGGTCTGGTCGAGCACGCCCGCTACGGTTCGATCACCCTCACCGGCCTGGGCCGCCGCGCCGCCGTCGCGATGGTGCGGCGGCATCGGCTGATCGAGACGTTCCTGGTCAACGAGCTCGGCTACGGCTGGGACGAGGTGCACGACGAGGCCGAGGTGCTCGAGCACGCGGTCTCGGAGACCCTCATGGCACGTATCGACGCCAAGCTCGGCCACCCCGACCGGGACCCGCACGGCGACCCGATCCCCTCGGCCGACGGCGCCGTCCCCACGCCGCCCGCCCGCCAGCTCAGCCACTTCCAGGCGGGCGAATCCGGGCGCGTGGCAAGGATTTCCGACTTCGACCCGGCCATGCTGCGCTACTTCGACTCGGTCGGCATCGCCCTGGACACCCCGATCTCGGTGGTGGAGCGCCGCGACTTCGCGGGCACCATCGCCATCCGAATCGGCGACCGCACCATCGATCTGGGCAGCCCGGCCGCGGACGCCATCTGGCTCATCCACTGAGTCGGTCCGGGCCGGGCCCGGCGAGCCGGTCGTCGATCGTCTCGCGCAGTCGCCCTACGAGAGTTTCGAACTGCTCGAGCAGTTCGGGCGGATACTCGGCCAGCACCGCGTCCTGTCGACGGTTGATCGGGCCGAAGAATTCCGCACCCGCCTGACCCACCTTCGCGGCGGCCCGCAACGTGACGATCCGCCGATCGCTGTGTTCCCTTGTGCGCGAGACCAATCCGGCCCGTTCGAGGCGATTGAGGGAGGCGGTCATCGCGCCCGACGAGAGCGCGATGCGGCGACCCAGCAGCGCGGGTGACAGCGGGGCGCCGCGACTCTCGGCCGAGGCGATCTCCAGCAGCGCGAAGGCGTCGGTGGGGTGCACGCCGAGCACCTCCGCGAAGCGGCGCCCCAGCTCGGTGAAGCTCGCGCCATAGGCCCTCAGCTCCTCGACCAGGCGCTCCCGCCGCGCCGCGACGTCCTCGCGCTCGCCCCTCGGCATCGCCGCCTCCTTCGTCACTGTCGCCACCACTCCGCCCGATCCGGATTGACCACTTACCCGCTTCCATTTACCTTCACCATAAAGTTACTTTACGATGGAGATACATTGCATTCCGAGGTGGATACACCTGCGCGGTGGCGGTGGTTCGGGCTCGTCGCCGTATCGCTCGGCGTGGCGCTGATCGTCGTGGACATCACGATGGTGAACGTGATCATCGCGCCGACAATCCTCGTCACCACCGCATTCGTCGCCCGCCCCACTCCCACACCGGCGGTCGAGCAACCAGTGGCCTGACACCCGGCCACCAACCACCTACCAGTCGGCAGAGCCGAACCCACGCACCCCGCATTCCTTCCCGCACCCCCTGCAACGCTCGCACCGGGTGCGGGAACTCGCAGGGGGTGCGGGGGTTGGGGCCTCTGCCGACCGGTAGGTGCGGTCAGGGGGTGGTGAGGTCGGTGGCGCGTTTAGCTATGGCGGTGCCCAGTTCGGTGGTGGTGCCGGTGCCGCCGAGGTCGGGGGTGCGGGTGGTGCCCTCGGCGAGGGTGTCGCGGACGGCGCGGTCGATGGCGGCGGCCGCGGTGTGCTCGCCCAGTTGCTCCAGCATCATTGCGGCGGCGAGGATTTGGGCCACGGGGTTGGCGATGCCCTCGCCCGCGATGTCGGGGGCGCTGCCGTGGACGGCCTCGAACATGGAAGGGGCGTCGTTGCGCGGGTTGATATTTCCCGACGGGGCGAGGCCCAGTCCGCCGGTGACGGCGGCGGCGAGGTCGGAGAGGATGTCGCCGAACAGGTTCGAGGCGACGATCACGTCGAGGCGGTCCGGGTGCAGCACGATCTCGGCGGCGAGGGCGTCCACGTGCATCCGGCGGGTTTCCACGTCCGGATACTCGGTGGCGATGCTGTCGAAGACGCTGTCCCAGTACGGCATCGAGTGGATCAACCCGTTGGACTTGGTGGCCGAGCACAGCCTGCCGTTGCGCTCGCGGGCCCGCTCGAACGCATAGCGGATGATGCGCTCGCAGCCCACGCGGGTGAACACCGATTCCTGCAGCACGAACTCCTCGGGGCGCCCCGGGTTGTGGGTGCCGCCGAGTTCCGAGTACTCCCCCTCGGAGTTCTCCCGCACGATCAGCATATCCAGTTCGTCGGCGGTACGGTTGCGCAGCGCGGATTCGGTGCCGGGCAGCAGTCGCACGGGCCGCAGATTCACGTACTGGCCGAAGGCTCGCCGCAGCGGAATCAGCAAGCCCCACAGCGAGATATGGTCGGGCACACCCGGAAAGCCCACGGCGCCCAGCAGAATCGCGTCGAATCCGGCGAGCTGCCGCACCCCGTCCGGCGGCATCATGGCGCCGGTGCGCAGGTATTGCTCACAGGACCAGTCGAATTCGGTCCACTCGATCCCAGGCAGCACGGCATCCACCACCTTGACCGCCTCCGCGGTCACGTCGACCCCGATGCCATCACCCGGGATGGTCGCTATGCGGTAGGTGCTCACCTGTACTCCCTCGTACCCGATCAGTTCTCGCCGTTGCCTTCCCGCGCGAAACGGCCGGAGCGAGAGCTGCCCCGGCCGTCCGCTTCCGACGTCACATTTGCACGCCGATGTACTTGGTTTCGAGGAACTCGTCGATGCCGGTGAGGCCGCCCTCGCGGCCGAGGCCGGATTCCTTCACGCCACCGAACGGGGCGGCGGGGTTGGATACCACGCCCTGGTTCAGGCCGACCATGCCGCTGTCGAGCGCCTCGCATACGCGCAGGCCGCGGCGCAGCCCCTCGGTGTACACGTAACCGACGAGGCCGTAAGGGGTGTCGTTGGCGCGCGTGACCACCTCGTCCTCGGTGTCGAAAGGTGTGAGGCTGGCGACGGGGCCGAAGATCTCGGTGTGGCACATCTGCGCATCGTCTGGGACATCGACGAGAACCGTTGCGGGATAGAAGTTCCCGGGTCCGTCGAGCGCCTCACCCCCGAGCAGCACGCGCGCGCCGCGGGCCCGGGCGTCGGCCACCAGTTCGGTCACCTTCGCCACGGCGGCGTCGTCGATCAGCGGACCGACGACGACGCCGGGCTCGGTGCCGCGACCGATCGGCAGCTCCGCCATCCGCGCGGCCAGCCGTTCCGCGAAGTCGTCGATGACGTTGCGCTGCACGAAGATCCGGTTCGCGGCGGTGCACGCCTGCCCGATATTGCGCATCTTCGCCGCCAGCGCGCCTTCGACGGCGGCGTCGAGATCGGCGTCGTCGAACACGATGAACGGCGCGTTGCCACCCAGCTCCATCGAGGTGCGCAGGACCGTCTGCGCGCACTGCTCGAGGAGCTTCTTGCCGACCGCGGTGGATCCGGTGAACGACAGCTTGCGCGAGCGCTCGTCGAGAATCATCGGCGTCATCACCGCGCCCGGATCGGAGGTGGTGACCACGTTCACCACGCCCGCGGGCACACCGGCCGCACCCAGGATGTCGGCGATCGCCAGCGTGCACAGTGGCGTCTGCTCGGCGGGCTTGACCACACTGGTGCACCCGGCGGCCAGGGCGGGGCCGATCTTGCGGGTGGCCATCGCCATCGGGAAGTTCCACGGCGTGATGAGCAGGCTCGGCCCCACGGGCTGTCGGGCTACCAGGAACCGCGACCCGCCCGCGGGGGCGGTCATGTAGCCGCCGTCGAGCCGCACCGCCTCCTCGGCGAACCAGCGGAAAAACTCTGCGGCATAGGCGACCTCGCCCCGCGCCTCCGCGAGCGGCTTGCCCATCTCGAGGGTCGCGATCAGGGCCAGCCTGTCGGCATCGTCCAGCAGCATCCGGTGCGCGCGCATCAGAATGTCGCTGCGCTCGCGCGGCGAGGTGCGGGCCCAGTCGGCCTGCGCGGCCGCCGCGGCGTCCAGTGCGGCGAGACCGTCTTCCGGCCTCGCGTCGGCGACCGTACGCAGCACCTGCCCCGTGGCCGGATCGGTGACCGGCATGGTCGCGGCCGTCTCGCGCCACTGCCCGCCGATGTAAAGGCCGGTGGGCACGCTGTCGATGGCGGCCCGCTCGGCCGGGTTCAGGTCCGTCTCGGCCCGATTCAGGCCCGCGTCGATCTGCGTCACCGCCTGCTCCTCACCTTGGTCGCCGCCGGTTCCGGCGGTCGGTTCGTGATCGGCCCCGCCTCGATGTCCGGGCGCCGCCGCCGCGGGGCCCATTGCTGTGGGCCCGCCCGCCATGTTATTCATATTGTCGACAATCCGACAATAGACAATCCGCGCGGGAACCGATCGCGGCACCCTCCACGCTCCGGAAGGCGGATCACGATGACGGCACTCTCCCCCGTCCTCAAGCAGGCCACACCGATCACCGTCGACCACGGCGAAGGCTGTTATCTCTACGCCACCGACGGCCGCCGCTATCTCGACTTCACCGCCGGGATCGGCGTCACCAGCACCGGGCATTGCCACCCGCGCGTGGTCGAGGCCGCGCAGAAGCAGATCGCCAGCGTCATCCACGCCCAGTACACGACCGTCATGCACAAGCCGCTGCTGGCGCTGACCGAGCGCCTGGGCGACGTGCTGCCGGAAGGGTTGGATTCGCTGTTCTTCTCCAATTCCGGCAGCGAGGCGATCGAGGCGGCGCTGCGGCTGGTCCGCCAGGCCACCGGGCGGCCGAATGTCGTGGTGTTCCACGGCGGTTTCCACGGCCGCACCGTCGCCGCCGCCACCATGACGACGTCCGGCACCCGTTTCTCCGCGGGCTTCAGTCCGCTGATGGCGGGCGTGCACGTCGCCCCGTTCCCGACCGCCTACCGGTACGGCTGGAGCGAGGAGCAGGCCACCGACTTCGCGCTGCGCGAGCTGGACTACCTGCTGACCACGCTGACATCCCCCGCGGAGACCGCGGCGTTCTTCGTCGAGCCGGTGCTCGGCGAGGGCGGCTACATCCCCGGCAACACCCGGTTCTTCCAGGGCCTGCGCGAACGCGCGGACCGGCACGGCATCCTGCTGGTGTTCGACGAGATCCAGACCGGCTTCGGCCGCACCGGAAAGTTCTTCGGCCACCAGCACTTCGACGTCCGCCCGGACATCATCACCATCGCGAAGGGTCTCGCCAGCGGCTTCCCGCTGTCGGGCATCGCCGCCTCCCGCGAGCTGATGGAGAAGGCCTGGCCGGGCTCGCAGGGCGGCACCTACGGCGGCAACGCCGTGGCCTGCGCCGCCGCGCTGGCGACCATCGACGTCATCGAATCCGAAGGGCTGGTGGGCAATGCCGCCGAGCGCGGGCGGCAGTTGCTCGCCGGAGCGCGCGAGCGCGCCACCAAGGCCGTCGGCGACGTGCGCGGCCTGGGTCTGCTGGTCGGCACCGAATTCACCACGCCCACAGGCGAACCCGACACCGCGACCGCGGCGGCCGCGCAGCGGCTCGCGCACGAGAATGGCCTGCTGTTGCTCACCTGCGGCGCCTACAGCAATGTGGTGCGGATGATTCCGCCGCTGATCGTGACCGCCGACCAGGTCGACGACGCCCTCGACATCTGGTCCACCGTGCTGGACGAACTGTAGGGAGACCCCGATGGCCCGCTACCTCACGATCACCCTCACCAAGGCCGGAGTGCGCTGCCGCGCAAGGCTTCTGGAGGACGAGGCACCGCTCACCTGCGCGGCGGTATGGGATGCGCTGCCGCAGGAGGGCGACGCCTTCCACGCCAAGTACGCCCGCAACGAGGTGTACACGCTGGTGCCGCGCATCGTCGCGGCACCGCATCGCGAAAACCCCACCGTCACACCGATTCCCGGCGACGTGTGCCTGTTCGACTTCGAACCGTGGGAGATCGGCAACCCCGCCTACGGCTACGAGCCCGACTCCGAGGCCCACCACGCCCAGGGCGCAACGGATCTCGCGCTGTTCTACGGCCGCAACAACCTGCTGATCAACGGCGACCAGGGCTGGGTACCGGGCAACGTCTTCGCCACCATCGAAGACGGCCTCGCCGACATCGCCGCGGCCTGCAACAATTTGTGGCTGCGCGGAGTGGAGGGCGAAACCCTCTCCTTCGCAAGGGAATCCGAGTAGCGCCTCGCCGCTGCTATTTCCAGCGAGGCCACTCGCCGGTCGGAATCGTGAAACCGAAGGGCTCCGGGAGTGCGATGTCGTCGCCGTAGTCGCCATCGTCGCAGACCTGGTAGCGATGCCAGCCCGGAGCCAGGGCGAACAGCGTCCATCGGCCCAGCTCCTGATCGACCAGCAGGTAGAACGGGATCCCGGCCTTGGCGTACTGCTTCGGTTTGAGCTGCCGGTCGTTGAGGACGGTGTCCTCGGAATCGGGAGATGTCACCTCGACGACGAGCTGGATCGCCGCGCGTTCGGCTTCCTTGGTTGTCGCGTCGGGATGAATGACGGTCAGATCCGGCACATAGAATCGGCGGCTGGCATCGGGCAGATCCCCCACTGATAGTTCTCGTTCGTCGCCCAGTCGAGCGCTTCCGACGCAGTCAGCGTTGCGGCCAGAATGGCCCGGACCATCATCCGGACAATCGTGCGGTGCTGGAACCCGGGTGGATTCTTGACGAGCAGTACCCCCTCCTCGACATATTCGACCCGGGCAGTCTCCAGCAGCCGATCGGCGAACTCTCGGAGATCCCCCTCGTACTGGATTTCCTCGCCGTAGCGAATCGCCTCACTCATCGCCGCGCTCCGTTCCTGCTCAGTGCCACCGCGAGCGGTACTCCAGGGTCTACGGCTTGGTTGTCGGACATCCACGCCGTCCCTCGCTCCAGCTCAAGCCCCCGGCTCGCCGGATCGGCGGTCTTCCTGCCCCACAGCGTATCCCGCCGACAGGTGGTCCACTACACCTGCCGACGGGATACGGGGATCGGCGCCGCTCAGCTCGCCAGCACCTGCTCAGCGAACCGCGCCAGCGCGAGCACCAGATCGTCGGAGTGCCGCGGCCCCACGATCTGCAGGCCCACCGGCAGCCCGTCCTCGGTGGTCCCCACCGGAATGCTGATGGCGGGCTGCTGGGTCAGGTTGAACGGGTAGGTGAACGGGGTCCACTGCGGCCAGCTGCGCAGCCCGCTGCCCGGGGGCACGTCGTGCCCGGCCTCGAACGGCCGGATCGGCATGGTCGGGGTGATCAGCACGTCGTAGGCGGTGTGGAAGGCGCCCATCACGATGCCGACCTCGGCGGCGACGCCACGCGCGTCCAGGTACGAGACGGCATCGAGGCTCGCGCCGCGATCCCACACCTCGCCCAGCCCCGGATCGACACGCTCGCGGCTGCCCTCGGGGAACTTCGACAGCATCGTCGCCGCGCCCGCCGCCCACATGTCCTCGAACGCCTCGAGCGGATCGCTGAAGCCCGGATCGGCGGTCACCACCCGCAGCCCCGCGTCGCCCAGCTGTCGCACCGCGGCCTCGACCACGGCCGCCACCTCGGGATCGACGTCGACATAGCCGAGCGTGGCCGAGTACGCGACGGTCGCCCCGCGCACATCGCGCTGCAGCTGGCCGCGGAACGTGGTGATGGTGGGCGCCAGCGCGGTGGGATCGCGCGGATCCTGCAGCGACAGGATGTCCATCAGCAGCGCCGCGTCCTCGACCGTGCGCGTCAACGGCCCCGCGTGCGCCAGCGGCCCGAAGGGGCTGGCCGGATACAGCGGAATCCGCCCGTGCGTCGGTTTGAAACCGACGACACCGCAGAACGACGCCGGAATGCGCACGCTGCCACCGCCGTCGGTGCCGACCGAAAGCGGTCCCATCCCGGCCGCCACCGCGACCGCGCTGCCGCCCGAGGAGCCGCCGCAGGTCTTGGTCGGATCGACCGGATTGCGCGTGATCCCGGCGAGCGGGCTGTCTGTGACCGCCTTCCACGCCAGCTCCGGCGTGGTCGTCTTGCCCAGGAACACCAGTCCGTCCTCGCGCAGCCGGGCGGTGACCGGACTGTCCAGTGGCCACGGCACATCCGGCTCGATGGAGGTGGACCCGCGGCGCGTCGGCCAGCCCTCGGTGAGGAAAATGTCCTTGATCGAAATCGGCACGCCGTCCAGTAGCCCCTGCACGTGACCGGAGTGCCAGCGCGCCTCGGACTCCTTGGCCTGCATCAGCGCCCGTTCGGGATCCACCAGACAGAATGCGTTCAGCTCACCGTCGCGCTCGGCGATCGCGTCGAGCACGGCCCGCGTCGCCTCGACGGGCGACAACGCACCGGCGGAGTACGCGGTGACCAGCTCGACCGCGGTCATCGCGGCCGGTTCGGTGGGGATATCGATATCTGGATGGGCCATGGCTGAATTCCCTTTCAGCTGGGGACGTACCCCAGCCTCTTATCGACCACGTTCTCCAGTGGCCGACCATCGATCCACTTCCGGAAATTCTCGGCGAACGCGGCGACGAGGTCACCGCGCCATCCGACGACATCACCGGAATTGTGGGGGGTGAGTCGGACATTCGGCAGATCCCACAGCGCGTGCCCCGGCGGCAGCGGCTCGGGATCGACGACATCGAGCGCCGCACCCGCGATGCTGCCGTTGCGCAGCGCGGCGACGAGATCGTCTGTCACTACTAGTTCCCCACGACCGACGTTGACGAAACGGGAATGCGGCTTCATGGCGGCAAAAGCCCGCGCGTCGAACAGGTGGCGCGTCTGCGGCGTGAGCGGGGCCACGGCGACGACGTAGTCGGCGCCCGGCAGCTCGGCGTGCAGATCGGTGCCGATCGTGCCGAAATCCGCGTCGGCGGCGGCGGGGCGGCGCCCCAAACCGCGCACGTCCATCCCGACCGCACGCAGCAGGCGGGCGATGGCCCGGCCGATGGATCCGGTGCCCACGACGAGTACCGTGGCGTGGGCGAGCCGCTCGGACTCCCGGTGCTGCCAGCGGTGCTCCCGCTGCAGCCGCCACGATTCGGGCAGATCCTTGGCGAAGTTCAGGATCTGCGCGAGCACGTACTCGGCGATCGGCATGTCGAAGATGCCGCGGGTGTTGGTGACGACGACCCCGCTGTCGATCAGCTCGTCGAACATCACCGAGTCCACACCCGTGGCGCCGACATGCACCCAACGCAGCCGGTCCGCCGACGCCCAGGCGCCGGGAACCGCTGTACTCGTGAAGTCGTACACGAACAACACGTCGGCACCACGCAACGCATCGGGAAGCTCCTGCGAGTCGGCGTAGCGGACGGTTGCCCGCTCGGCCACCGGACGCATGAGCCCCGCATCGGGCCTGGTGCCGTCGTGAAGGACGGTGACTATTTGGCCCTCAACCACATTGACAGGCTAGAAACGCATCGTATGATTGTCAACAATCCGATCGTGTGCGGAGGATTGCCTGGCTGAACGCGAGAGGGGCCGTCGTGGTGGACCTGAATTTTCCCGATATCGACGGGCCCGTGGCACAGCGGGGCATCGGGATAATCGCACCGTTCGACCTGGCCCTGGAGCGTGAGCTGTGGCGCTGGGCGCCGCTGGAGGTGAGCCTGCACCTGGCCCGCACTCCCTACGAACCGGTGCCGGTCTCGGTGGCGATGGCGGAGCTGGTGTCGAACGCGGCGCACCTCACCGCGGCCACCCGCGACGTGCTGCACGTCGACCCGGAGGTGATCGCCTACCTGTGCAGCTCCGGCAGTTTCATCAAGGGGCTGGCCTACGAGCAGTCGCTGCGCGACGCCATCTGCGCCGCGGGCGCGCCGGACGCGGTGACGACCTCCGGCGCGCTCGTCGAGGCGATCCGCAAGCTGGAGCTGAGCCGGATCTCGGTCCTCACGCCCTACGACGAGATCCTCACCCGCAAATTGCACGAATTTCTCGGCGAGGTCGGCTGCGAGGTCATCCGCTCCGATCACCTGGGGCTCGGCGGCGGCATCTGGAAGGTCAGCTACCGCACCATCGCCGAGCGCATCATCAACGCCGACGACCCGCAGTCCCAGGCGATCTTCGTCAGCTGTACCAACCTGCCCACCTACGACCTCGTGGAACCGCTCGAACAGGCCCTCGGCAAGCCGGTGCTCACCGCGAACCAGCTCACCATGTGGGCGTGCCTGGGCCGCATGAAACTACCCATGATGGGGCCCGGCAAGTGGCTCCAGGACGTCTTTTAGGGGAAGCACCATGCAGACACCGACCATCGGTTTCATCTACCCGGACCACGCCGCCGAGGACGATTTCCCGCGCGCGGCCGGGCTGCTCGGCGCGGATCTGCGGGTCGCCCACATCTACGGCACCGATCTGCACGCCGTCCCCGAACTGCTCGATCTGGGCAGCCCGGAGAAGCTGCGCCACGGCGCCGAATTGCTGGCCGGGTACCAGCCGAGCGCGGTGGTGTGGGCCTGCACCTCGGGCAGCTTCGTATACGGGCCGCAAGGCGCCCGCGAACAGGTACGCGGGCTGAGCGAGGCGGCCGGGGTGCCCGCGTCGAGCACCAGCTTCGCGTTCGTCAATGCCGCTCGGGCGCTGGGCGTCTCGTCCGTGGCGGTGTGCGCCAGCTACCCCGATGACGTCTCGAAGCTGTTCGTCGATTTCCTCGGCGCCGAAGGCATCCGGGTGCTGTCGATGTCGGCCGCGGATATCGACACCGCGGCCGAGGTGGGCACGCTCACCGACGAGCAGGTACTGAAACTGGCTGTCGCCAACGATCATCCGGACGCCGAGGCGCTGCTGATCCCCGACACCGCGATGCACACCGTGTCGGTGCTGCCGGAGCTGGAGGCTACCCTCGGCAAGCCGGTGCTCACCGCGAACCAGGTCACCATCTGGGAGGGCATCCGGCTCGCCGGGTATTCGCCCGGGGCCGAGCCGATCTCGGACGCGCTCGGTAAGCTGTTCTCGGAAAGGCAGATTCATGCCGGTCATTGAATTCGAGCCGGTGAATCGGCAATCCACGGCGGAGATGATTGCCGACCGGCTGCGCACGGCCATCATGCGCGGCACCCTGGAGCCGGGCGCCCAACTGGTGGAGGCCGATCTCGCGACACAGTTCGACGTGTCGCGCGGGCCGGTGCGCGAGGCCATGCAGCGACTGGTCTCCGAGGGGCTGCTGCACAGCATCCGGCACCGCGGGATCTTCGTCATCGAACTGACCCTCGACGATGTGCTCGACGTGTACCGGTCGCGCGCCGCCCTGGAGGGCGGCGCCCTCGAACTCGTTCTCGACGGGCGTCGCGAGATCGCCTACGACGCACTGGAACCCAGTGTCGCCGCGATGCGCGCCTGCGCCGAGAAGGGTGATCCGGCAGGTGTTTCCGATGCCGACCACGCCTTCCACGAGGCTCTGGTGGACAGCGCCGGGAGCCCCCGTCTGGCCCGCGCCGCGCGCACCCTGTTCATCGAGACCCGAATGTGCCTGGGCGCCTTGGAAACCACGTACCCGGATGTCTTCGTCCAGGTGCAGGAGCACACCGACCTGCGCGAGGCCATCGGCTCCGGAGCCCCCGGCCGCGCCCGCAAACTCCTGGTCGACCACATGCACGACGCCGTCGAACGGCTGGCGATCCGGGCGTAGCACGCCAGTGGCCCAGGTCGTTCCGGCGGTACTCCACCGTCACATCCGCGTTCAGCATGGCGTCACGACAGCACATCGTCATGCCGCAGATCGACAGGAACGCGATCATCATCGCCACCCCGATTACCCGCGGGTTGTGTATCAGTCGAGGAGGCCGCGGGGGCGGATGACGAAGGCCGGGGAGGAGCGTTTGCCCTTCTCCTCCAAGAGGGCGATGGCGCGGTGGTCGGGCGTGAGGGCCACGTGCACGCCGGTGATGCCGATGGGATCGAGCCAGCGGCCGTCGCGCAGGGATTGTTCCTCGGCGGCGGTGATCGTGCGATGCGGGAAGGCCAGGCGCGCGGCGGAATCGATGTCGAGGGCGAGGGCGGGGTCGTCGGCCAGTTGGTCGAGAGTGCGGGCGTGTTCGAGGGTGAACGGGCCGACCCGGGTGCGGCGCAGGGCGGTGAGATGCCCTCCGACGCCGAGCTTTTCGCCGAGATCGCGCGCCAAGGCGCGGATGTAGGTGCCCGACGAGCATTCGACGACCACATCGAGGTCCACGAACGACGCTGCGCCCGTGTCGATGTCGCGGCGCTCCAGGATGTCGAAGCGGCTCACGGTGACCGGGCGCGCGGCCAGTCGCACGTCCTCCCCCGCGCGGACGCGGGCATAGGCCCGCTGGCCGTCGACCTTGATCGCGCTGACCGTGGCCGGTACCTGCTCGATGTCGCCGGTCAGTTCCGCGGTGCCGGAGGCGATCTCGGCATCGGTGAGATGTCCGGCCGGAGTGGTCGCGACGACCTCGCCCTCGGCATCGTCGGTGACCGTCGCCTGCCCGAGGCGGATCGTGGCCGTATAGGCCTTGGTGGTGAGGCTGAGCAGTCCGAGCATCTTCGTGGCCCGCTCCACGCCCAGCACCAGCACCCCGGTCGCCATCGGATCGAGCGTCCCCGCATGCCCGATCTTGCGGGTGCGCAACAGCTTCCGGCATCGGGACACGACGTCATGGCTCGTCATGTCGCCGTCCTTGTCGACGACGAGGAGTCCGCCGAGCGCACTCACCAGCGGTGTCGGCCGCTCGCCCATCAGCCCGCCACGATCGCGGTCAGGATCAGCCCGTCGCTGATCAACCAGCGCCCGTCGAAGGAGGTCAGCGGCGCTCCGCCGTCGTTGGCCGATCCGGGTACCAACAGTTTGCTGTGGAAGGTCCCGGCGGTGCCGTCGTCGTCGATCGTGAAGGTGATGTGCGCGTCCTCGAAGCCCAGCCAGCGCAGCGTCAGCGGGAACCACGCCTTGTAGGTCGCCTCCTTGGCGCAGAACAGCAGCCGGTCCAGGTGCATGCCGGTAGCCGGGATCGCCCCCTTCAGCCAGTCGCGTTCGGGCGCCAGGCTCACCGAGTCCAGCACCCCCTCGGGCAGCGTGTCGTGTGGTTCGGCATCGATGCCCACCGAACGCCAGCGCAGCCGGTGCGCCAGCGCCGCCGCCCGGTAGCCGTCGCAGTGGGTGAGGCTGCCGACCACGCCGCGCGGGAACAGTGGCATCCCCCGCTCCCCCTTGCCGATGGCCACCTGCGGCTCCCCCAGCTCGGCCAGCGCCTGCCGCGCGCAGTGCCGAGCGCCGATGAAATCGCGCCGGCGCTTCTCCACCGACTTCGCGATCAGATGTTCCTCGCCGGGATGCGGCCGCAGGTCCTCCGGGTAACGCACCAGTTCGGCCGCGGCCACCCCAGCGGGCAGAATCCTGCCGAGGAGGTGTGGTCGCGCACTGTGTCCCTCGCCCACGCCGTGTACCGCCCGCTCCTCGATGACCGCCTCCTGGTTCGTCTTCCGCCGCACTACCCACCGAGACTAACGGAGGGCGGGCCGGGGACATGCAGCCCGGCGACGCGGCCACCTACAGTCGGTGAGCAGCCCGCCCGCTCGGGTGAGCCGGGTCAGGCCAGGCCGCGGCGCTTATCGGCCTGGCGGCGCATTTCCGCGGCGGCGGCTCGCATGGCGGGGGTGATCTTGAAGTGGCCGCCCCACTCGTTCAGGTCGTCGGGGCCGTACTCGGGCGCGGGCAAAATCTGGCGCAGCAGTTTGTGGGGCAGGCCGCGGCGCTGCCATTCGCGCGGATAGCCGAGCGACACCTCCTCGTGACGGACGCCGTCGTAGAAGGTGGTGCGCGGGATGTGCAGGTGGCCGTAGACGGAGCAGACGACGTTGTAGCGGGTGTGCCAGTCCGCGGTCAACTCCGTGCCGCACCACAGCGAGAACTCCGGATAGAACAGCATCCGGGTGGGCTCGCGGTTCAGCGGGAAGTGGTTGATCAGCACCGTCGCGGTGCCGGGAGCCAACTCGTCGAGGCGGCGCTTCGTGTACTGCACCCGGGCGTGACACCAGGCGTCGCGAGTCACGTACGGCTCCGGCGACAGCAGGAATTCGTCGGTGGCGACCACGTTGCGGTCGCGGGCGATCGTCATCGCCTCGGCCTTCGTGGTCGCTCCGGCGGGCCGCCACGAATAGTCGTAGAGCACGAACAGCGGCGCGAGCGTGACCGATCCGCCGTGCGCCTCGGCCCCGGCACCCTCCCATACCGGGAACGGATCCTCCGGCGTCAGCACGTCCAGATCCCGGCACAGCGAGACCAGGTAGTCGTAGCGCGCCGCGCCGTGCATCTGGACGGGATCCTTTGCGGTGGTCCACAGTTCGTGATTGCCCGGCACCCAGATCACCTTCGCGAACCGCTTGCGCAGGATCTCGAGCGCCCACCGGATGTCGTCGGACTTCTCCGCGACGTCCCCCGCGACGATCAGCCAGTCCTCGGGAGAGTCCGCCCGAATCTGCTCGACGACGGGCTTGTTGCCCTGGTGCCCGACATGGATATCACTCACGGCCATCAATTTCGGAACCACCAGGCACAATCCTCTCTACTCGCCTCACGCCTGCCTGCGGCAACCGCGACGGTCCACTCCACATTCCCACGGCCCCGGCTCCGGTGATCGACCGGCTGTCTTTCTACCCGGTCCCCTGCGGGATCTCCGCCCCGGCGCGAGCCCACCGCCCCGACAGTGCCCGCGCGCTGACGGCAACGAGACGGAGCACGACGAAAGCGGACAGGCCCGCCCAGATGCCCGCGATGCCCCAGTCGAACGCCAGCGACATCCAGATGACCGGCAGGAATCCGGTCAGGGCGGCGCCCATGGTCGTATTGCGCAGGTAGGCGGCGTCACCGGCGCCGAGTAGGACGCCGTCGAGCGCGAAGACCACCCCCGCCGCGGGGATCAGGGCGACGAAGAACCACCAGATGACGTGCGTGCGGTCGATCACCATCGGGTCGGTGGTGAACAGCGCCGGGACGGCGGCGTATCCGGCGGCGAAGAACGCGGCCAGCGCGACCGCGAACAGCGTCGACCACGCGGTGACCCGCCGCGCCAACCGCTCGGCCCCGAATACGTTGCCCGCTCCCAGCGCCGCACCCGTGAGCGTCTGGGCCGCGATCGCCAGGGAGTCCAGCGTCAGGGCGATGAAGTTCCACAGCTGTAGCACCAGCTGATGCGCCGCCACGGAGGCCGCGCCGAACCGCGACGCCACCGCACCCGCCGAGACGAAGCACGCCTGGAAGGCGAGACTGCGCACGATCAGGTCGCGCCCCAGCACCAACTGCGCCCGCATGATCGCCGGATGCGGCCGCAGCGAGACCCGGTCGGGATCGCCGGGCGCAAGCAGGCACCGGCGCACCAGCGCCGCCAGGAACAGCCCGGCCGCGACCGCCTGGCCGATCAGGTTGGCGATGGCCGAACCCTCCAGCTCCCACCGCGGCGCGCCGAGCAGGCCGTGCACCAGCACCGGGCACAGCAGGGCCGAAATCACCAGCCCCGCAACCACGTACGCCAGCGGACGCCGAGTCTGCTGCACCCCGCGCAGCCAGCCGTTGCCCGCCATCGTGAGCAGGATCAGCGGCACCCCGAACAGCGCGATCCGCAGCCACCCCAGTGCCGCGTCGGCGATATCGCTCCCGCCCGCGATGAGATCGGTGACCGGGCCCGCAACCGCCTGCAGCACAACGACGATCAGCAACCCGACCCCGATCGCGGCCCAGCTCGCCTGCACCCCCTCTTCGACCGCGCCGCGCCGGTCCCCCGCCCCGAACCGCCGCGCCGACCGCGCCGTGGTGCCGTAGGTGAGAAACGTCAACTGCGTACTGACCTGCCCCAGAATCAACCCGCCGACTGCGAGCCCGGCCAGCGCCAAAGCCCCCAGTCGCCCCACCACGGCCATATCCCACAGCAGGTAGATCGGCTCGGCGACAAGCACTCCCAGCGTCGGCACCGCGATCCCGAGAATCCGCCGCGGCCCCGCCTCGGACGGGTCCGCGGTCCGCGCGTTCACCGCGGCAGCCGCGCCGGACGACTCATTCCCCTCCAGATCCGTCATCGGGCCCCGGCCCGACAGCTCCCCAACCCGCAGCTCCTCACGCCACCTCCCGCTCGTCTCGTTGCGCCCCACCATCGCACAACCCACCGACAACATCGGACGAATCACGCCCAGCACCGGACGCAGCACGCGGTAGCACCGCACAGAGCGGCTCCGGTGGCTCACGCGCGCAGTGCCGCCAGCAGGGTTGCGACCAGGTCGTCCGGTGTGCCCGTCGTCGTGTAGCCCGCCGCGTAGCGGTGGCCGCCGCCGCCCAGGCGGGTGGCGACCTGTGCGACGTCGACGCCGTCGTCCAGGCCCACTCCGGTGTCGCGCGAGCGCAGCGATACCGTCCACAGGCCCGGCGTGCTGCGCGATTCCTTGAAAACCGCGGCGATGGCGGCCTCGGAGGTGGTGCGGACGACGTCGATGACGCTCTCCACCTCCTCCGAGCGCAGGCCCGCGATATCGTCGCGGCGGACGAACGCGTAGACCAGCCCGACACCGCCCGCGGCGGCGGGCTCCAGGCAGGCCGACCCCAGCACCCGCGACAACATCGGCAGCCAGCCGAACGGATGGGTGTCCATCAGCGTGCGGGTGATGCCCGCGCCGTCTATCCCGGTCGCCAGCAATCGCTCGGCAAGCTTATGCGTGCGGGGCCCGGCCCAGCGGAAACACCCGGTGTCGGTGACCAGGCCCGCGAACAGGCAGTAGGCGATCGGCCGATCGATCGGCTCGCCCCAAACGTCGAATACCCGGGCCAGCAGGCTGGTGGTCGACTCGGCCGTCTCGTCGATCACGTTGACCGTGCCGAACCGCGTATTGGAGCGATGATGATCGAGCACCAGAGTCGTTGCGGCGCCGGCGATCCGGTCGGCCAGCGCGCCCAGCCGCCCGGCGCTCCCACAATCGACGGCCACCAGCAGATCCACCTCGCGCGGCACCTGCGCGGGCGGCACCAGGAACTCGATGCCGGGCAGCGACCGCATCGAGGCGGGCAACTCGGCGGGTTCGGCGAACGAGACCCGCACCGGGATCCCGCGTCGATTCAGTACCTGTGCCAGCGCCAGCCCGCTGCCGACGGTGTCGGCGTCGGGCTGCACATGGCACAGCACCGTGACCGACCGCGCGGCGTCCAGTATCTCGACGGCCGCGGCGAGGTCTGCCGCCGGCGCTACAGCTGTCATCGCAAAGCTCACTTCTCTGGCGTCGGGATCGGGCCCCGCTGGGTTACACCGGCCGCCGGCGTGACCGCCCGGTGGCGGTCAGTCTTCCTCGTCGCTCTTGTACGGATCGGCGTCGCCGGCGTGGGTCGCGTTGGCCGCCACCTGCGCCACCTGCTCGTCCGAGGCGCGGGCCCGCGCCAGCAGCTCCTCCATCTGCCGCGCCGCGTCGGGGACGGTGTCCAGGACGAAACTCAGCGTGGGGGTGAACTTGATGCCGGTGGCGGCCCCCACCTTCGAGCGCAATACGCCCTTGGCCTTCTCCAGCCCGGCCGCGACGCCCGGGAAATCCGGCTCGGCGTCGATGGTCTCGCCCATCACCGTGTAGTAGACCGTGGCCTCCCGCAGGTCGCCGGTCACCTTCGCGTCGGTGACGGTGACGAAACGCAGCCGCGGGTCCTTGATTTCGTACTCGATCGCGGTACCGACGATGTTGACGATCCGCTTCGCGAGCCGGCGTGCCCTGGCTTGATCCACCATGGCCGACCCTCCTTTGTATGTGACTAGTCTTCGGGTCCGAAGATCCGGCGGCGCACTGCCAGCAACTGTAACTCCGGACGGGCCGCCACGTGGCGCTCACACCGGTCCAGAACCTCTGTGAGATGGCCCATCCCGGAACTGACCAAGGCGACGCCCAGCTGCGTACGGCGGTGCTGATCGTGGTCCCCGCCCTCGACCGCCGACACGCCGAAGCGCTGCAGTTCGGCCAGGACGGGACGAATAGCGGAACGCTTCTGCTTCAGCGAATGGACGTCGCCGAGCAGAATGTCGAACTCCAGCGCCCCGACGAACAAAGCTCACCTCGTTTGTGGGTTGATCCCGGCCAAAAGCATGCCGGGACCAGGATCAGAAACTACGCAAAGCGGTACCGGAAATCATGGAACCACACGTGGCGGAACCAGCGAATCATGGGACCACACACGGTGGAACCAGCAACTCGCGGAACCACACACGGCGGAACCAGCAACTCGCGGAACCACACACGGCGGAACCAGGAACCAAGGAACCACACGTGGTGGGACCCGGAACCAGGAACCACACGCGGTGGAACCAGAACCACTTGGCGGAACCAGGAACCACTTGGTGGGACCAGGGAATCAAGCGCGAGGTACGGCGGAACCGAGGCCGCTTCACCCCCGACGCCACCGTTTCCCGTCAGTCTGGTTCCGGCACGCTTTTCGCCGGAACCAGACTGACGGGATCCCTCGTACTCAGTCCCGCGGCTTCTCGCGAAGCTCGTAGGCCTCGATGATGTCGCCTTCCTTGATGTCGTTGTACCGCAACGTCATACCGCATTCGAAGCCCTCGCGGGCCTCCATGACGTCGTCCTTCTCGCGGCGCAGCGACTCGATCGTCGTATCGGCGATCACCACGTTGTCGCGGAGCAGGCGGGCCTTGGCGTTGCGCTTGACCAACCCGGAGGTGACCATGCAACCCGCGATATTGCCGAACTTCGAGGAGCGGAAGATCGCACGGATCTCGGCGCGACCCAGCTCGACCTCCTCGTAGATCGGCTTGAGCATGCCCTTGAGGGCCATCTCGATCTCATCGATGGCCTGGTAGATCACCGAGTAGTACCGGATGTCCACGCCCTCGCGGTTGGCCAGCTCGGTCGCCTTGCCCTCCGCGCGCACGTTGAAGCCGATGATGATCGCGTTGGACGCCGACGCCAGGTTGATATCGGTTTCCGTCACGCCACCGACGCCGCGGCTGATCACCCGCAGGCGCACCTCGTCGTCGATCTCGATGCCCATCAGGGCTTCCTCGAGGGCCTCGACGGTACCGGAGTTGTCACCCTTGATGATCAGGTTGAGCTCCGACGTCTCCTTCAGGGCCGCGTCCAGGTCCTCGAGGCTGATCCGCTTGCGACTGCGCGCGGCCAGCGCGTTGCGCTTGCGCGCGTTGCGGCGGTCGGCGATCTGGCGCGCGATGCGGTCTTCCTCGACCACCATGAAGTTGTCGCCCGCACCGGGCACCGAGGTGAAACCGACGACCTCGACCGGACGCGACGGCAGCGCCGCGTCCACATCCTCGCCGTGCTCGTCGACCATGCGGCGCACGCGGCCGTAGGCGTCGCCCGCCACGATCGAGTCGCCGACCCGCAGCGTGCCGCGCTGCACCAGCACGGTGGCCACCGGACCGCGGCCGCGATCCAGGTGCGCCTCGATGGCGACACCCTGCGCGTCCATCTCCGGGTTGGCCCGCAGGTCCAGCGCCGCGTCGGCGGTCAGGACCACGGCCTCGAGCAGCGCCTCGATATTGGTGCCCTGCCTGGCCGAGATGTTGACGAACATGGTCTCGCCGCCGTACTCCTCGGCGACCAGGTTGTACTCGGTGAGCTGCTGACGCACCTTCTCCGGGTTCGCACCCTCCTTATCGATCTTGTTGACCGCCACCACGATCGGCACGTCGGCGGCTTGCGCGTGGTTGATGGCCTCCACCGTCTGCGGCATGACGCCGTCGTCGGCGGCGACCACCAGGATCGCGATATCGGTCGACTTCGCACCGCGGGCACGCATGGCGGTGAACGCCTCGTGACCCGGGGTGTCGATGAAGGTGATCAGACGGTCCTCGTCGTTCACGTTCGTGAGCACCTGGTAGGCGCCGATGTGCTGGGTGATGCCGCCGGCCTCGCCCTCGCGGACGTTGGTCTTGCGGATGGTGTCCAGCAGTCGGGTCTTACCGTGGTCGACGTGACCCATGACGGTCACCACCGGCGGGCGGACCTGCAGATCGTCGTCGTTGCCTTCGTCCTCGCCGTAGGTGAGGTCGAAGCTCTCCAGCAGCTCGCGGTCCTCGTCCTCGGGCGAGACCACGTGCACGACGTAGTTCATCTCGCCGCCGAGCAGCTCGAAGATCTCGTCGTTCACCGACTGGGTCGCGGTCACCATCTCACCGAGGTTGAACAGCACCTGCACCAGCGAGGCCGGGTTGGCGTTGATCTTCTCGGCGAAGTCCGACAGCGAGGCGCCGCGGGCCAGGCGGATGATCTCGCCGTTGCCGCGGGGCAGCCGCACGCCGCCGACCGACGGGGCCTGCATCGAGTCGTACTCTTGCCGCTTCTGCCGCTTCGACTTACGGCCCTTGCGGGGCGCGCCGCCGGGACGACCGAACGCACCGGCCGCGCCGCCGCGGCCACCGGGACCGCCCGGACGGCCACCGCCGCCGGGACGACCACGGAAACCACCGGCCGCGGGTGCACCGGCACCGGCGCCACCGTCGCCACCGCGGTAGTTACCGCCACCACCGCCGCCGCCACCGGGACGACCGCCACCGGCGCCGCCGCCGGGACGACCGCCGCCCGGCCGACCGCCACCGGCCGGGCCGGGACGCGCGGCGCGCTGCGGCATGGCGCCGGGGTTCGGGCGCGGAGGCATGGAGCCGGGGCTCGGCCGCGGACCGGCCGGGCGCTGACCGCCGCCGCCCTGACCGGCCGGACGCGGGGCATTACCCGGAGCCGGGCGCTGACCGCCGCCCTGCTGCGGACCCGGGCGCGGGCCGGGGGCCGGACGCGGGGCGGGCCGCTCGGGAGCGGAGGTGAACGGGTTGTTGCCGACGCGCGGGGTCTTCGGGCCCGGCTTGGGACCGGAACGCTGACCGGGCTGTGCCCCCTTGGGCTGGCTCGGACGCGGGCCGCCCGGGGTCGGGCGGGAACCCTGCTGCTGCGCGGGTGCGGACTGCTGCGCCTGCGCCGGGGGCGGGGTGGACGGGCGCGGCGCCGCGGGCTTGGGGGCCGGGCCGGGTTTCACCGCCGGACCGGGCCGGGCATCCGTCGCCGGAGCGTCGGACTTGGCCGCCGGGGCGGACTGCTCGGCGGGCGACGCCGCCGGCTTGGCCTGCGCCGCCGGGCTGGGCGCGGCATTGCGCGGGCCCGGACGCGGGCCGGGGGTCGCGGTCCTGTCGGCCGCGCGGGCGGCCTGCCCGGAACCGGACTTGGCGGCCGATTTCGCGGTGCCGTTCGACGGGGCGGATTTCGCCGAGAACGACTCCCGCAAGCGACGCGCGACGGGTGCCTCCACCGTCGACGACGCCGACTTCACGAACTCGCCCTGCTCCTTCAGCCGTGCGAGTAGTTCTTTGCTCGTGACACCGAGTTCTTTCGCCAACTCGTGCACGCGGGCCTTGCCTGCCACTGCTCTCCTCACTGAGAGGTCGAGCGCGGCGGTCCGTCCCGGTGGACGGAAAGCCCGCACGACCTCCGATTATCTTCGATGGCCGATCATCGTTGGTACTTCACGGTGTGCTCATGAGTGCTCGTGCCTGTTCTCGATGTAGTGCTCCAGGGCTGAGATATCCAGTTTTCCGGACACTCGTAGCGCTCTGCCGAACGCTCGGCGCCGCTCTGCCGTGCTCAGACAAGCCTGAACGGGGTGCAACCAGGCACCCCGTCCGGGAAGTCTGTGCCGCGGATCGGGAACGATCGCAACGCCGTCCTCGTCGGACGAGTGCGCCACGACCCGCAACAGATCGGCGGCCAGCTCGCGCTTCCGGCATCCCACACATGTCCGCACGGGACCCGAGGGCGGTGCCTCGACCCGCGCAGAGCGCGTGGAAACCGGAGGCTCGTGCTGAGCCTGCGTCCACTCTACCGCTGCCATGTCCCGATCTCCGCATCCAGCCCTCTGGTTAGTTACCAACATGTCATCCCACCACGGTCGTTCCGGTCCCGCCCTCCATAATTTCCGGCGCGCTTTCGGCCGGAATCCTCAGGGCCCCGGCCAAAAGCGTGCCGGGGATGACGACGGCCGCGCGCCCGGCACGACGACCACCACACGCCCGGCACGACAATGGCCGCGCGCCCGGCACGACGACCACCACACACCCGGCACGACAATGGCCGCGCGCCCGGCACGACGACCACCACACGCCCGGCACGACGATGGCCGCGCGCCCGGCATGGCGATTGCCGCGCCAGGCATGGCGATGGCCGCGCCCGGTACGACGATGGCCACACGCCGGGATAACGTGGCCACGCGCCCGGATGACGCGGCGCGCCTAGTTGTGCTGGGCCTCCGTGCCGACGGAGCCCGAGACGTCGGGGGCCGCGTCGCTGCGGATATCTATGCGCCAGCCGGTCAGCCGTGCCGCGAGGCGGGCATTCTGGCCCTCCTTGCCGATAGCCAGCGAGAGCTGGAAGTCGGGGACGACGACGCGGGCCGCGCGGGCGTCTGGGTCCACGATCGTGACGGAGACAACTTTCGAGGGGCTCAGCGCATTCCCGACGAAGGCGGCCGGATCCTCGGCGTAGTCGATGATGTCGATCTTCTCCCCCGCCAGTTCGCTCATCACGTTGCGCACCCGCTGGCCCATCGGGCCGATGCACGCGCCCTTCGCGTTGACCCCCGGCACGTTGGTGCGCACCGCGATCTTGGAGCGATGCCCCGACTCCCGCGCCACGGCGACGATCTCCACCGAGCCGTCGGCGATCTCGGGCACCTCGAGGGCGAACAGCCGGCGCACCAGGTTGGGATGCGAGCGGGAGAGGTTGATCTGCGGGCCGCGCGGGCCCCGCGACACCGCGTACACGTAGCACTTGATGCGATCGCCGTGCTCGTAGGTCTCGCCCGGGACCTGTTCGGCGGGTGGGATCAGCCCCTCGGCGCCGTGTGCCTCGCTGCCGATGCGCACCACCACCGTGCCACGAGCGTTCATGCGGGCGTCGCGCTGCACCACGCCGCCGACGATATCGCCCTCGTGCGTGGAGAACTCGCCGAAGGACTTCTCGTTCTCGGCGTCGCGCAGCCGCTGCAGCACCACCTGGCGGGCGGTGGTGGCGGCGATGCGCCCGAAGCCCTCCGGGGTGTCGTCCCATTCGGAGATGACGTTGCCGTCGGCGTCGAGTTCACGGGCCATCACGCGGACCACGCCGGACTTCTGGTTGATATCGATGCGCGCGTTGGGCTCGTGGCCCTCGGTGTGCCGGTACGCGGTCAGCAGGGCGGACTCGATCGCGGAGATCACCGTCTCCATCGAGATCCCCTTGTCGGCGACGATCGCCCGCAGGGCTTCGATTTCGATGTTCATTCCACGATCCCTTCGGTCGACGCGGCTACTCGGCTGGGCACTGCTCCATCTGCTGGATCCTCCGCGGAGTCGGCGCCCGGCTCCGGTCGGCCGGGGGAGACTCCCCCCGCGAGCTCCATCTCCACCGCGCCGGGCGCGGAGAATTCCACCTGGACCACGGCTCTCTCGATATCGGCCAGCGGTACGGTGACGCGATGCGGTTTTCGTTTGCCGCCCAGCACCAGTGCCACCTCGGATTCGGTCGCGGCGCCGACGCGCGCGGCGAACCTGTCGGGACCGTCCGGGCCGGGCACACCGGGCCGCATGGTGACGCGCACCTTGCGGCCGCGCGCGCGGCGCCAGTGCCGCGGCGCGGCGAGCGGACGGTCGACGCCCGGCGTGGTGACCTCCAGCAGGTAGGCGGTGTCGCCGAAGTCACCGGCGTCGTCGAGGGCCTGGGAGATCTCCGAACTCAGCTCCGCGATCGTGTCCAGATCGATGGCCCGATCCCCGTCCACGGTCACCTGCACCCGCGCCTGCCCCCCGCTCGCGGCCGCGATCGATACGCCCTCGAGGTCGAACCCTCGGCGTTCGACGAGCCCAGCAACGAGCTGGCTCACCCTTTCCTCGGTAGGCATCGGCATGTGGGGCGGCTCCTGGTTCAGTTGTGACGAGGTGGAGTTGTCGGTATAGGTCCTGGTCGGCCATGGTCAGCGCGCATCGGCGGCGAAATACTCCGCCGCTGTTCCAGCGTAACGCGCTGCCAGAGTGTAAAGGACCAGCCAACCCTTTCCAGTTTCCGTCCCGCCCGAAATGCCGGGACATCCGCGCTGCCACCGCGTGTCGGCGGCGCGGGCCGGTGCCCCTCGCCGGACCCGGTCGCCACAATGCCTGGCACGATGTAGGCGTGCCGAGCACCTACCACCCCCCGCAGGCGCCTCGATTCGCGCCGGACCGGACAGCCTCGCCCGCCGCGCGCCCCGGGTCAGCGGGCCTTCCCGCGCTGAATCGCCGTTCGATGCTGCGGATCGCGGGCGGCGGCGCGGTCGCGGCGGTCGCGCTGGGGACCGCGGCCTGCGCCGAGGACAAACCCGCCGAGCCGGATGTGCTACTGGGACAGGAGCAGTCGGCGCGCGCCGACGCGGTGTGGGCACAGGCCGCGGTGGCCGTGGCGCCCGACCGCGCGCCCGCGCTGACCCTGGTCGCCACGCAGCGCACCGAGCACGCCGACGCGCTGCGCGCCGAAATCGACCGTGCCGTAGGCGTTTACGGCGACGGCACGAAGCCGGCGTCGGATACTCCCCCGGTTCCTCCGCCCCCGGCGCCGAACCCGCCGCCCACGGTCGCGGCCGTGCGCGAGCAGCTGACCCGATCGCAGCGGTCGGCCGCCGAACTGGCGGTGCGGCAATCCGGATACCGCGCGGGACTGCTGAGTTCGATCAGCGCGTGCTGCGCCACACACGCGGGAGTGCTGCTGGTATGAGTGGTCGATCCCGGAACGCAACCACGCAGGGCTGCACTCATGTCATGGAGGACGCGGCGTGACCACACCCGACCAGCAGGCGATCACCGATGCGCTCAACGCCGAGTACGCCGCCGTGTATGCCTACGGCGTGATCGCCGCCTACGCCGCCGCCGACCGCAACAAGATCGTCGCGGAGTTCACCGCGGCGCACCGCGCTCGCCGCGACGCCACCATCGACGCGCTGAAGGCGGTCGGCGCCCCGGTGCCCGCCCCCGCCGCGGCCTACCCGCCGCCGTTTCCGGTGAACGATCCCATTCCCGCCGCGAAATTGGCGGTCACGGTCGAATCCGATACCGCCATCGCCTGGCGCTCGGTCGTGGAACGCGCCGGATCGCCCGAAATCCGCCGCACGGGTATCGACGGGCTCACCGAATGCGCTGTGCGCCTGGCGACTTGGCAATCGATCCTGGGCACCAATCCACCGACGGCGGCATTTCCGGGCAAACCCTGAGCAGCAACCTCGGCGACCTACCGCGTTTCCGGTACGCTTTTGGCCGGAATCCGGTGAGGCGAGCGTGGATCCCGGCCAAAAGCGTGCCGGGAACGCAGGGCGACGGTGCCCGTGCCGGGAACGCAGGCCGATAGTGCCCGTGCCGGGAACGCAGGCCGATAGTGCCCGTGCCGGGGATGCAGGGGAATGGTTTCAGCCGCGGGCCTTGGCCAGCACTGCCTCGACCGCGTTGTCGGCCGGGATCTCCTCGTTGGTTCCGGCGAAGCGGTCGCGGAGTTCGACGTTGCCCTCGGCCCAGCCGCGGCCGACGACCAGGACCAGGGGCATGCCCAGGAGTTCGGCGTCCTTGAACTTCACGCCCGGGGAGGCGGTGCGGTCGTCGAACAGCACCTCCAGGCCCGCCGCGTCCAATTGGGCGGCAACCTGTTCCGCGCCCGCGCGGGCGGCCTCGTCCTTGTTGGCGATGACGACGTGGACCTGGAACGGCGCCACCTCCCGCGGCCAGCGCAGCCCCTTCTCGTCGTGCATCTGCTCGGCGAGCACCGCCACCATGCGGGAGACGCCGATGCCGTAGGAGCCCTGGATCAGGCGCACCGGCTTGCCGTTCTCGCCCAGCACGTCGACCTCGAAGGCGTCGGTGTACTTGTAGCCGAGCTGGAAGATATGGCCGATCTCGATGCCGCGCGCGGCGTGCAGCACGCCGCGGCCGTCGGGCGAGGGGTCGCCGTCGCGGACCTCGGCGGCCTCGATGGTGCCGTCGGGGGTGAAGTCGCGGCCCGCGAGCAGACCGACCACGTGCTTGCCGGGGGCGTCGGCACCGGTGATCCAGGACGTACCGGACACCACGCGCGGGTCGACGAGATAGCGAACCCCGTTGTCCTGCAGCCCCTTCGGACCGATGTACCCCTTCACCAGGAACGGGTTGGCGGCGAAGTCCTCCTCGGTGAGCAGTTCCACCTCGGCGGGCTCGAGCGAGGCACCCATCCGCTTGTCGTCCACCTCGCGGTCGCCGGGGACCCCGATGCCGAGGATCTCGGTCTTCCCGTCGGGGTGGCGCAGCTTCACCATCACGTTCTTGAGCGTGTCGGCGGCGGTCACCGGGCGGCCCAGCCGCGCATCGACGCCCGCGGAGTTGGCCCAGTCGACCAGCGTCGCGATGGTCGGCGTGTCGGGGGTGTCGTGCACCTGCGCCGGGAGCTGACCCTCGATCGCGATCTCCGGCGGCGCGGGCGTGACCACGGCCTCCACATTCGCGGCGTAGCCGGATTCGCGGCAGATCACATAGGTGTCCTCGCCGACCGGGCTGTCGGCCAGGAACTCCTCCGACGCGCTGCCGCCCATCGCGCCCGAGGTGGCGGCGACGATCACGTACTTCACCCCGAGCCGGTCGAAGATGCGCTGGTACGCGGCTCGGTGCGCGGCATAGCTGGCCTGCAGCCCGGCCTCGTCCAGATCGAACGAGTAGGAGTCCTTCATGACGAACTCGCGCCCACGCAGGATGCCAGCCCGCGGCCGCTCCTCGTCGCGGTACTTGATCTGGACCTGGTACAGCGTGACCGGCAGATCCTTGTAGGAGTTGTACTCGCTCTTCACGGTGAGCGCGAACATCTCCTCGTGGGTGGGGCCGAGCAGGTAGTCGGCGCCCTTGCGGTCCCGCAGCCGGAACATGTTGTCGCCGTATTCGGTCCAGCGGTTGGTGGCCTCGTAGGGCTCGCGCGGCAGCAGCGCGGGCAGCAGGATCTCTTGGCCGCCGATCGCGTTCATCTCCTCGCGCACCACGTTCTCGACGTTGCGCAGCACCTTCAGGCCCAGCGGCAGCCACGAGTAGACGCCCGGCGCGACGCGGCGGACGTATCCGGCGCGGACGAGAAGCTTGTGGCTGGGCACCTCGGCGTCGGCGGGATCATCACGCAGGGTGCGCAGGAACAGGTGGGAGAGACGGGTGATCACGGGTGCACAGAGTAGCCTCCCAGTCCCGCGATACCGACAACGCATCAGCCATACGCCACCGCCTCCGCGTCCGGATCGTTCGCGCCGGTACCGTAACGGCTCGTGCTGGTGATCTTGCCTCCCTCCGAAACCAAGTCCGACGGTGGCGCGCTCGGTCCGCTGGACCTGGACGAGCTGTCGTTGCCGCAACTCAACGTGGTGCGCGACAAGCTGGTTACGGCGCTGACCGATCTGGCGGCCGATCCGGAGACCGCCCGCGCCACGCTCGGTCTGGGCAAGGCCGCCGAGCCGGAGATCGCCCGCAACGCGGCGCTGCGCAACTCGCCGACCCGACCCGCGCTGGAGCGCTACACGGGGGTGCTCTACGACGCGCTCGACCGCCGGGCGTTCACCAAAGCGCAGCGCGAGAAGGCCTACCACCAGCTGGCGATCGGTTCCGCGCTGTTCGGCGTGGTGCGGGCGGGCGATCCGATTCCGGCCTACCGGCTCTCGGGCGGTTCGAAACTGCCCGGACTGCCGACGCTTTCGTCGCTGTGGAAGCCGGTGCTGGCGCCCGCGCTGCAGGTCGAAACGGCCGGGCAGCTGGTGGTGGATCTGCGGTCGGGGACCTATCAGCAGCTGGGCCGCGTTCCGGGCGCCGTCACCGCGACCGTCCTCACCGAGCGGCCCGACGGGTCCCGCGCGGTGGTCAGTCACTTCAACAAACATCACAAGGGGCTGCTGGCGCGGGCATTGGTCTGCGGCCGCGCGGAACCGTCGGATATCCGGGGTCTGGCCCGGGTGGCCGAAAAGGCCGGGCTGCGCGTGGAGATCGCGTCGTCGGCGGAGCTGTTGATTCTCACCTGAGTGAATTCCCGGTAGCGTCCGGTGCAATTCGAATCGAATTCTGCCCGTCGCCGATTCGAATTACCGATGACGAAAACCCGTGCCGCACCACCTCTTTCGTGCAATCTGTTCGTAAGATACTGCCCCGCTTGGGAATGGCGACTGACGTACCGTAGTGTCTGTGCCGCGCGAACCGCGCGTATCTGTCGAATGCGATGCCGAGGAGCTTGGCGTGGGTGTGCATACCACCCCTGAGGACAAGGCCGCTCGTGAAGAAAAAGCGCTGCGCGAGCTGACGAATCGCCTCGTCGAGATCTATACCGACAGCCATCCCGCGGAGCGGGTGGAAACCGCGGTGGGTGCGGCGAGAAACAGATTCGACGGAACAGCGGTGCGCGATTTCGTGCCCATTCTGGTGGAGCGCCTGGCCCGGCGGGAGCTGGAGCCCCCGGCGGCGGAGCCGGAATCCACTGCCGCCCAGGCGGTTTCGGCGCCCGCAGAGCCTTCCTCCGGCAATCCGGGCCGGTGGCGCGCCGCGGCCGAGGATCTGGTGTCGCCACCGTGGTCGGTCCGCAAGCTCGCGATCCCCTTCGGGGCGCTCGCGGTGGTGGTGGCCGTGGCGGTCGCCGTCGGCATGAGCGGATCCTCCGAATCCCCCACCGCCGCAACCGCGTCACTGACCACCGTGGGCGGCATCGTCGGCTCGGAGAAGGCGGCGTTCTTCACCGACCCGCGCGTGGTCGACGCCTTCGCCCGCGACGGCCTGCGCGTGCAGGTGGACCCGGCCGGCTCGCGCCAGATCGCCACGACGGTCGACCTCGGCAACTACGACTTCGCGTTCCCGTCGAGTACGCCTGCGGCGGAAAGGATTCTGCGCCAGCGCAATGTCACCGCGCGCTACACGCCGTTCTCCTCGCCGATGGCGATCGCCACGTTCCGGCCGATCGTGGAACTGCTGACCAAGGCCGGTGTGGTGCGGCCGGGGCCGGTGCCCACCTTCGACATGAACCGCTACCTGGACCTCACCCAGCGCGGTGTGCAGTGGGACCAGTTGGAAGGCAACACCGAGTATCCGGTGCGCAAGAGCCTGCTCATCTCCACTACCGATCCGCGCACCTCCAACTCCGCCGCCATGTACCTGGCGGTCGCCGGATATGTGGCCAACGACAATTCGATCGTGCGCGGCCGCACCGCCGAGGAGTTCGTGGTGTCCAAGGTGGCGCGGCTATTCACCAAGCAGGGCTTCACCGACAGCTCCAGCGAGGGCCCGTTCGCCCAATACCTCTCCGCGGGAATGGGACCCGCGCCGCTGGTGTGGAGCTACGAGGCGCAGTTCGTGGAGGCGGGTGCACAGGGCCGGTTGCAGCCCGATATGACACTGCTCTACCCGTCACCGACCGTGCTGTCGCGGCACACGGTGGTCCCCCTGACGCCCGAGGGCGACCGCGTCGGTCGCCTGCTGTCGACCGATCCGGAGCTGCAGCGCCTGGCCGCCGAGCACGGGTTCCGGCCCAACGACGCCGCCCAGTTCTCCAAAGTCGTTGCCGAACACAAGATCCCGGCGGCGTCCGAGGTGGTCGACGTGGTGGACACCCCGGCCTACGACACCCTCGAGCATCTCCTCGACGGCGTCTCGGAGTCCTACAACTGAACGATCCGGCCCCGCCCGAAAATTCCGGCACGCTTTCGGCCGGAATCCACAGCCCGAGTGGATCCCGGCCAAAAGCTCGCCGGGAATGAAAGGCCGGGCAAGACACCGGGATTCCCAAAACGCGAACGACACCGGGATGACGCAAGGCGGGCACAGCGCCGAGACATGCACGGGCACTGGGATACATACAGCGCCACGACGCCGGGATACACAGAGCGACGAGACACCGGGATACGCAGGACGGGCGAGACACCGAGATACCAGAGCGGACGCGACACCGAGATACGCAGAACGGACGAAGCACCGGTATAGGCAGGGCGGGCGAAGCACCGGGATACGCAGGACGGGCGAAGCACCGGGACACGAAGGGGCGGGGTGAGACGCTGGGGTGCTGAGGGTGGGTGAGGCGCTGGACTGAGGGGGCAGGTGCTTGCCGTTCGGGGTGGATAGCGAAATAATTGCTGGATGGTTGGTTCGGCGGTGTGGGAGGCCCGGAGTACCTCTGCGGGGGCGGGTAAGGACGCACGTAAACGCCTTACTCGTACCGACGCCGGGGTATGGAAACCCGAGAGTGGCCGGGCGGATCCGGTCGCGATCCTGGAGCGGCAGGCGCGGACCCGGCTGCCCGCGCTCGCGCCCATCCGCTATGCGCGAATGATGCAGTCGCCGTTCGCTTTTCTGCGCGGCGCACCGGCGATCATGGCGGCGGATCTGGCGCACAGCGCGGATACCGGGCTGACGGTCCAGCTCTGCGGCGACGCCCATATCTCGAACTTCGGCCTGTACGCCTCGCCGGAGCGCAACCTCGTCTTCGATGTGAACGATTTCGACGAGACGCTGCCCGGCCCCTTCGAATGGGACGTCAAGCGGCTGTCCGCCGGTGTCGCGGTCGCCGCGCGCGACGGCGGGTTCTCCGATCAACAGGCCGGCGCCATCGTCCGGGACGCGGCCGCCGCGTACCGCGAGACGATGCAGAGCCTGGCCGCCCTGGACAGCCTGGCGGTGTGGTACCAGGTCGCCGCCGCCGACCAGGTGGCGCAGCTGATCGATAAACCGAAGCAGCGCAAGAAGATCGAGAAGGCGGCGGACAGCGCCCGCAAGCGCACCAGCCTGCAGGCGTTGAACAAGCTGACCGAACCGGACCCGCACGGCGTGCCGCGGATCAAGAACCAGCCCCCGCTGCTGGTGCCGATCGAACTGGTGGACCGGCGGCTGATCGAGGCGGTCTTCGCCGACTACCGCGACAGCCTGCCGGACGAACGCCGGATTCTGATCGACCGCTACGAGATCGTCGACTTCGCGCTGAAGGTGGTCGGCGTCGGCAGCGTCGGGACCCGCTGCTTCGTCGTGCTGCTGCAGGACCGCGACACCGGAAGCCCGCTGTTCCTGCAGGTGAAACAGGCCGAATGCTCGGTGCTCGCCGACCATCTGCCGCCGAGCGCCTATCGGCACCAGGGACAGCGGGTGGTGGTAGGGCAGCGGCTCGTGCAGTCGGCCAGCGATATCTTCCTCGGCTGGTGCGCCGGTCCCGCCGACAACTGGTTCTACGTGCGCCAGCTGCGGGATATGAAGGGCTCGGCCGACATAGCCGCCATGTCCGCCGAGGAACTGGCGGCCTACTCCCGCCTGTGCGGCGCGGTACTGGCACGCGCCCACGCCCGGTCCGGTGACCGCGTCGCCATCGCCGCCTACCTGGGCACGAGCGACGTATTCGGCAGCGCGATGGCCGATTTCGCGATGTCCTACGCCGACCAGACGCTGGCCGACCAGCAGGCGCTACAGGACGCCCTCGACTTCGGACGAGTGACGGCTGCGGCAGAGCCGTACTGAGGATTTCGGCGGGGGAACTACGGGTGCCGCACACCGGGACGTGCTATGACTGGCGGCTCTCCAGGTGGTTGGGCAGCACGCAGACCGCGTCGAGGCCGAAGACGCGGTTGAGGCGGCCGAAGCCGAGCCACGAACCCAGGCACATGGTCAGTTCCACGGCCTCGCGCTGGGTGTAGTGGGTGAGCATGCGCGACCAGAACTCGTCGTCGAGGTTGTGGTGATCGAACGCGTAGCGTTCGGCGTATTCGGCGGCCAGACGGGTGCGCTCGTCGAACCGGTCGGTGGTGCGCCAGTCGGCGACGGCGTCGGCGAACTCCGGTTCGACCTTGGCGCCCTCGCGTTCGGTGCGCCAGTCCTGGCAGAACAGACACCCGTTGATCTGCGCGATGCGCAGCCGCGCCGCCTCGAACTCGCGCAGCCCCAGTGTGCTGTCGGAGTACACGGCGAGCGCGAATTGCGATGCGGCGACGCCTATTCCGGGAACCATCTCGCCCCAGACGTATTCGATCGGGTCACGCCCCTCGGGCACGTCGATGATCATGGTTTGTTCCTTCCGAGAATGCCGGGCGCCGGACGCAGGGGAACGTCGAGCGCGTCGTAGAGTCCGGGTGCGGCGGCGGCCAGCCAGTCGACGGCGCCGACGAGGCGGCCGACGGCGGTGGCATTGCCCCCCGCCGAGCGGTTGCCGTCCTCGTCGCTCGCCTCGACGGTGACCTCGATGCGCGGGCGGCCCTCGACGATCACGCGGTGCGCGCCGTCGCCGGTGGGCGGCGTCGGCCAGTCCGGCGCGCAGGACGGGTGGATGCGGGTGACGTGCTCGATGACCAAGCGCGGCTCACCGTCGACGATGCCCTGTACCTCGAACCGCACCGCGCCCTGGGTTCCGGCCTCGAAGGCGCCCATCCGCTCCGTGACGACCGTGTCGTCGAGCGCGCGACGGTCCAGGGTCTCGCGAATCTCGTCGAGTTCGGCGCCGAGCGCCCGGGCCAGCAGCCGAATCTGCCCGCCCCACACCATGGTCGGCACGCCCGGCGCCAGCATCGGCGGCTGGTAGTCCATCGGCTGGCCCATGCCGACCAGGAAGCGGACCGAATCGGGCTGGTCGTAGGTGGTGTAGTCGAAGATCTCCTGGCAGCGGATCTCCTCGACCTCGCTGCCCAGACCGCTGACCAGCAGCGGCAGCACGTCGTTGCCCCAGCCGGGGTCAACGCCGGAGACGAACAGGGAGCCGCCGCCCGCCGCGACCGCCGACAGCACCCGCTCGCGCAGTTCCGGTGGGGCGCTGCGATGGTCGTAGAACGCGTACAGCGCCGGGGTCACCACGACGGCGCCGGCGCCGATCGCCCGGACGATATCGGCGAGCGCGTCGTCGGGCCGGATGTCACCGGACGCCGCGTAGACCACCGCGCGCGGCCTCGACGCCAATACGGCCTCGACGTCGTCGGTGGCGGGGATGCCCAGCGTGCGGTTCAGGCCCGCGAGTTCACCGGCGTCGCAGCCGACCTTGGCGGGATTGTGGACGAGCACGCCGGACAGCTCCAGCGCCGGATGGGCGGCCACGGCACGTATGGCCGCGCGGCCGACGTTTCCGGTGCCCCAGACGATCGTGGGGATCATCGGGCGAGCCTAGCAAGTGCTTGGTCGGGTGTACGGCGTTTACGTGAATCGCGTGCGGCCGGTCACTTCGAATACCTGGAGCGGACCGCATGACCGAGAGCCTGAATGTCCGGGGTGGACTGGACCGGGAGCCTGGATTATCGGGGTGCGCGGTTTGCCCTGTGCGGGTGCGCGCTACTGGAAAGTGGTAGTAGTGGCCTGGTGACCGAAGGCATGGACATGGATCCGGAGCTGATCGAGCTGGCGACCAAGGTGTTCGACCTGGCCAGGACCGGTGATGCGGCGGCGCTGGCCGCCTATCTGGAGGCCGGTGTGCCGGTGAACCTCACCAACGACCGCGGCGACACGCTGCTGATGCTGGCCGCCTACCACGGCCATTCGGAGTCGGTGACAACACTGCTCGACCGCGGCGCCGACCCCGACCGCGCCAACGACAAGGGCCAGACCCCGGCCGCGGGCGCGGTATTCAAGGGCGAGGACGAGGTCCTGCGGGCGCTGCTGGACGCGGGCGCCGACCCGGACGCGGGCACCCCGTCGGCCCGCGACTCGGCCACCATGTTCGGCAAAACCGACCTGCTGGCCCTGTTCGGCGAGTCCGACTGAGGTCGTCGCAACCACTCCGGCGCGGGGCAGCGCCGATACTGTGGTCAATCCTTGGCGAAATCGATTTGCGCGGCGGCATTGCCGACGGCCGTGACCATCCCCGTGCCGATCGGGCCGCGCGAGTCGAACAGGGTCGCCGTACCGACGGACACTCCGTTGGAGGTCAGATGGCTCTCGGCGCGCAGACCGACACGATCGCCGACCGGCACGCGGTCGAGGGCGACGGTCAGGTCGGCGTTGATGTAACCGATGCCGTGCGACCCCCAATTGGTGACCAGGCTGGTGGATTCGGCGGCGACGACGGCTTGGACGAACGGGCTGCGCTCCTCGCCGTCCACCGCGCCCAACGGCACGGCCCACAGGCTCTTCCGTCCGGCATTCTGATGGTCCCCCATGCTGGTCGACCACTCGTGGCCACTGCGGAACCACCAGTCGACGCCCGCGTCGGCGGGCGGATCGAAGGGGTGCTCGGAGTGCCATTCCGCGCCGGGCGGCGCGTCGGTCGCGCGCAGTTGGACCAGGCGGGCCTGCGCGACCTCGGTGTCGCCCTGGCACACGCGGGCCGAGGAGATGTGGATACGCCGTCCCGATCGGACCACCTCGGTGTGCACCTCGAGCGGTTGGCCCTTGGCCGCCTTGAACAGGTCGATGGTGAATCGCGCCGGGATGAAATCGGCCAGACCGTGCGCGCGTTCGAGTGAGCGAGCGGCGGCGGCACAGATCGCCGGACCGCTGAGCATGTCGGCTCCCCAGCGGCCGTACGCCCACTTCTGCGGGAGGTATCGCCCGTCGTCGTCGACCTTGAACAGGGAAGGCATATCTGTCATACGCCCATAGTGTCGTATGCCCGATCAGCGTTCGCACCGGCCGGTCTCGGTGCGCCGCCCGACCGAGCGGTGTGCGGATCTGCCCGAGCGGACGCGAACCGCATCCGCATGGCGAGAATTGCCGCGTCACGCGGGATTGTGTCCGCTCGGGCCGGACGCTACCGGGACGCTCGGAGCAGGTCGGCACGATCCGGACGGCAGGCACCGAGTAGGCAAGACCGGTTCCGCGGCGGCGCACCACAGATGATCCGACGCGCAGTCGGGGCGCCGAACTCGCGAAGGGCGAGGATCGGCGAGAACCGTTGGGGCGGTGGGGATTACCTTTCCACCGCGTCGACATCTCGGGAAACGGACGAACGGGACGGCGGGGCGCGGTACGGTTCCGCTATGAGTTCTCCGGCACAATCGTTCCAGCCACAGCGGTGGACGCCGCCGATCGCCACTCCCCGTGCCCGGCAGAAACACAGCACGCCGCGGATGCCCGAACCGCGGCTGCTGCCGCTGCCCGGATCCGGGCCCGAGGATGTGGTCGTGGCTGCGGACGGGCGGGTGCTCACCGGGGTCGCCGACGGCTCGATCCTCGCCGTCGATCCGAAAGACGGTGCGGTCGAACAGATCGCGCGGACCGGCGGGCGGCCGCTGGGGTTGCATGCCGAACCGGACGGCTCGCTGCTGATCTGCGATTCCGAGCGCGGCCTGCTGCGGCTGGACAAACCGCACGGCACGCCCGAGGTGCTGGTCGCGGAGGTGGACGGGCAGCGACTCACCTTCGCCAGCAATGTGGTCGCCGATTCCGACGGCGCCATCTACTTCTCGGCCTCGACCCGCCGGTACTCGCTCGACAACTACATGGGCGACTTCTTCGAGCACTCCGGCACCGGCAGGCTGCTGCGGAGGAATCCGGACGGGCAGGTCGAAACCCTGCTGGACGGACTGCAATTCGCCAACGGCGTGGTGCTGGCGCCGGACCGCTCGTGCGTGCTGGTCGCCGAGACCGCCGCCTACCGCGTGGCGCGCTACTGGCTGACCGGCGCGCGGGCCGGTACCTCCGACTACCTGGTGGAGAACCTGCCCGGCTTCCCCGACAATATGGACCTGGGCAGCGACGGGCTGGCCTGGGTCACACTTGTCACACCACGAAATCCATTGCTGGACAGGCTACTTCCGATGCCCGGTCTGCTGCGGCGCATCGTCTGGGCGATTCCCTCCGCGCTCCAGCCGAAACCGGCGCGCTCGGCCTGGGTGCAGGCATTCGATTTCACCGGCGCGCTCGTGCACGACCTGCAGCGCGAGGGCGGCGACTACGCGCTGGTCACCGGGGTCGCCGAGCGGGACGGCACGCTGTATCTGGGCAGCCTCGTCGAATCGGCGATCGCCGTCACCCGGTTACCCGCCGAAGAATAGGCGCCGCAACCGAATTCGTGGTCGGCCGCACCATGCCGGGGACGGGATGCGGCGGGCTAACCGGCCACCGACAGGTCGATCTCGACGGGGTACGGGACCGCAGCGGCAAACGTCCCCGTGTGCACGGCTTCCGGCGCGGGAATGTAGGTGTCTGTCACCTGGTCGAGCCAGTACTCGTACAGGATCGGGCGGTCGTCCACGCCGCGCTCCACGCGCCAGAAGTAGGAGATGCCCGCGGCCGCATACAGTTCCGGTTTGCGGAACCAGTCGTCGACGCGGCCGTCGACTATCTCGACCACCAGCGTGACCGACTCCACCGGTAGATATTCGGCGGAATACAGGTCCACCCCGGTCTGGTCGACAACCACCACATCCGGTAGCGCGGGGTTGAATTCGTCCACGAGCACACACTGCTGGGCGAATACCGCGTACGGCGCGCGCCGGGCCTCCCCCAGCGGCGTCACCAGCGCATCCCGGATGGCATCGTGCCAGTCGTCGACGCCGTCGCGCACGGCGATCTCGCCATCCACCAGCTCCCAGTCGAACGGCAGCTCCAAGTCCCTGACCTGACCGTAGGTCCACCCCCGACGGGGGCGTAGACAGTCGATCGGCTCCGCGGTCATATCCCCCTCCTAACCCGTTGCGGGCCAGCGTAACCCGGGCCAGGGGTCGACGTAGGTCGAGCAGCACCCCCCGCACCCCTATTGCATTCACGCACCCCTACCAGCGCATACGCGGGGTGCGGGGGCGAACAAGCAGTGCGTGGGTCGGGGGTGGAGCATGGCGCTCAGGACTGCTGGGCTTCCTCCTGAGCGTGCTGGGCCTGAGCCAACTGCTGCGGGGTGTAGCGCAGGGTGAGCGCGATCAACCCGACCAGCGCCGCGCCGACGCCGCAGAGGAACAGCACCAGGGTGTAGCCGCTGTTCAGCGCGGCGATATCGCTCGCGTTCATATCGGCGGTGCGTCCCGTACGGCCGCCCAGGGACAGGGTGCGCGACGCGGCGATCGGGCTGAGAATGCCGATCGCGAGCGGCGTGCCCAGATTGAAGATCATCTGACCGATCGCCGACAGCGGGCCGACATCGGTGGCCGGGACGCCGACCAGCAGGCACAGCGGCCCCACCACGATCACGACACCGACGCCGAATCCGGCGGCCAGCAGCAGCGGCAGCAGCGTGGGCGCGTAGCTGATGCTGCCGTCGAGCGTCGACCCGTAGAGCCCCGCCGCGGCCAGGATGACCGCCGAAACGCTCAGCAGCCAGCGGGGTTTCACGACCATGGCGGCCTTGGACGCCACCGCGGTACCGGCGCCGGCGCCGAGGGTGAACGGGATCGACGCGAGCCCCGCCATCAGCGGGCTGTAGCCGATGACGTTCTGCAGGAACTGCGCGACGAAGTAGGTCATCCCGGCCAGCACGCCCGAGCCCAGCAGCACGGCCAGGAAGGTGGCGGACCGGTCGCGGTCGCCGAACAGCGACAGCGGAAGGACGGGGTTCTCGGCCGTGCGCTCGACGAAGACGAACGCGATCAGCAACAGCAGACCGGCGATCAGCGACCCGATGATCACCGGACTGGACCACCCCATAGCGGGCCCCTCGGTAGCTCCGAACACGACGGCGACACACGCCGCCGTGCCCAGCACCGAGCCCGGCACGTCGAGCGCCAGCCGGTGGTGGGTCGTATCGCGCAGCACCCAGACGGCGCCGAGCACGATCAGCAGGCCGATCGGCACGTTGATCAAAAACACCAGGCGCCAATCCAATTGGGTCAGGGCGCCGCCGATCACCAGCCCGCCGACCGAGCCGATGGCCTGCATCGACCCGAAGATGGCAATGGCCTGGTTCCGCACCGGTCCCGGAGCATACGTGCTTGCCACCAGGGCCATCGCCGAGGGCGCGGCGATCGCGCCGCCGATGCCCTGGACGGCGCGGGAGGCGATGAGCATCGCCTCGTCCTGCGCCAGCCCGCAGGCCAGCGACGCCAGCGTGAACACCACGACGCCGGTGATCAGCACGCGCTTGCGGCCGAACAGATCGCCCAGTCGGCCGCCGAGCAGCATCAGTCCGGCGAAGGTCAGGCCGTAGGCGGTGACCGTCCACGCGCTGCCGGAACTCGACAGCCCCATCTGCTCCTGCAGTCGCGGCAACGCCAGAATCACGATGGTGCCGTCGAGGATCACCATCAGGTTGAGTCCGCTGAGCACCAGGATCGGCAGCCCGAAGGCCCGCGTCGTCACCGGATATTGCATCGTCGCGGCGGGTTTATCGAGCACAGTGAGCCACTGTAACGGATACCCGGAGCCCCGCCCCGAACCCGCCGCGGCCGCCCGACGCGGCCCAAGGCCCGCGCAGGCGGGTCAGTGAGTGGCCGCGGTCCCGCCCCCGCATCCGCATGCACGGGCCAATGAATAGCCGCCGCCCCGCCCCCCGCCTCCGCATGCACGAGTCAGTGAGTAGCCGCGGTCCCGCCCCCGCCTCCGCATGCACGGGCCAGTGAGTAGCCGCGGTCCCGCCCCCCGCCTCCGCATGCACGGGCCAGTGAGTAGCCGCGGTCCCGCCTTCCGCATCCGCATGCGCGGGTCAGTGAATAGCCGCGGTCTCGGACCTCTGGGTGCGCATGGGCGGGTCACTGGGAGGCGGCGGTTTCGGCCTCGTCGGGGATGCCCGCGGTGAAGCCCGCCGTCGGGCCGATCACGATGATGGCCGGGGGGCGGATGTTTTCGGCGCGGACGCGTTCGGCGGCGGTGGCGAGGTCCGCGCGCAGGACGCGCTGGGTGCGCAGGCTGCCCTCCTGCACGACGGTGACGGGGGTGTCGGCGGGGCGGCCGCCGTCGATGAGCGCCGCGGCGAACTGTTCGATCCGCTCCACCGCCATGAGCAGGACGAGGGTGCCGCGCAGCCGCGCCAGAGCAGGCCAATCCACCAGGGAGTCCGGGTGATCGGGGGCGATATGCCCGCTGACCACCACGAATTCGTGCGTGACGCCCCGATGGGTGACCGGAATCCCGGCCAGCGCGGGCACCGAGATGGCACTGGTGACGCCGGGCACCACCGTCACCGGCACCCCGGCCGCGGCACAGGCCTCCAATTCCTCGTAGCCGCGCCCGAATACATACGGGTCGCCGCCCTTGAGCCGCACCACGAACTTCCCCGCCCTGGCTCCGTCGATGAGCGCGGCATTGATGGCGTCCTGGGCCATAGCCCGCCCGTACGGGATCTTCGCGGCGTCCACCACCTCGACGTGTGGCCCCAGTTCGGCGAGCAGTTCCGGCGGCGCCAGCCGATCGGCGACGACGAGGTCCGCCCGCGCCAGCAGCCGACGCCCGCGCACGGTGATCAGGTCCGGGTCGCCGGGTCCGCCGCCGACCAGCGCCACCCCGGGCGCCACCGGTGCGGAGTCGTCGGTCGCGACCCCCGACTGCAGCGCCTCCAGCAGCGCGGTGCGCACCGCCGCCGACCGTCGATGTTCACCCCCGGCCAGCACGCCGAGCGTCATGCCGTCGTAGCGGGCCGTGGCCGGGGTGACGGCCGTACCGAGCCGGGCGGCGTCCGCGCGCACGCAGAAGATGCGGCGCCGGGCGGCCTCGTCGACCACGGCGGCATTGGTGTCCGGCTCGTCGGTGCAGGCGATGGCATACCAGGCGCCGTCGAGGTCGCCGTCGGCGTAATCGCGCAACTCCACCGTGAGCTGCCCGGAACTCGCCATCCCCTCGACGGCCGGTGTGACCGCGCGGCTGATGACGTGAACCTCGGCGCCCGAAGCGATCAACAGCCCGAGCCGACGCTGCGCGACCGTCCCGCCCCCCACCACGACAACGCGGCGATCGACGAGATCGAGCCCGACAAGATAATTCGGGTCCCCAGCATGCGACTCGGCTGACTCAGGCACAATCTTCGAGCCTACGGCCTGCGCCGACCCTGCGGACAATCGCCCACACAACCGATAGACAGCTCACCCGTCATGCGATCGGCCGGAGTCGCCGGGAGGCGCTGACGCTACAGTCGCCCCAGCACCTTGGTGGGGGTGATGCGGACGATGACTCGCTCGGCATCGTTCGCCGAAGCCGGGTTGAAGTCGGCGTAGCTCTTGCCGGTGTATTTCAACGCGAGGCGATTCGGCAACTCCTTGTCCGGGTCCGGCGTGAGGGTCACGGTCCCGCGGATCTGCGCGTAGGTGTAGGGCGCGTCGGGCGGATTGATCATCACGGAGATCCGCGGGTCACGGACCAGGTTCTTGTACTGCTGCCGGGAGACGGTGGTGGAGTACAGCAGTTCGTCACCGTCGCGTTCGACCCAGTTGACGGTGAGGTGCGGCTGGCCGTCCCGGCCGACGGTGGCCATGGTCGCGAAGACCTTGGCGCTGTCCAAGTACTTCTTCAGGTCATCGGAAAACTCGACTGTCACCTCAGGTGCGAACCCGATACGCGCCGTGAGTATTCCGTACCCCATCGCCGACCAAAGCCTGGGCCGCCCGTGGCATCTATCCGGTGGGCTCGTAGTCCTGTACCCAGTGGAATCCTGTGCTGCGCAAGGGCAAACTGTCCGGATCCACTCGCCGCAGCGTCATCGTCACCGAGTGGCCGTCGAGTTCGCCGGTCAGCGTCGCCGCGTCGGGCGCGGGCTGCTCGAAGGTCAGCGCGGCCGTCGGCGCGCGGCCGTCGGTCAGTTCGATCCGGCGGGTGGCGGCGTCGACAGTGCCGGGGACGGTCACCAGCTCGCCGCCCATCCGCTGGTAGGACACCTGCCCTGGGAAGTCGAACACGACCGTGCGCCAGCGTGTTTCGTCGGTGAGCAGCGGCGGCACCGCCTGTCCGTCCCGGACGAACTCGGACACCGACCAGATGCCGTACAGCGGCGGCTTCGGACGGTCCGGGCCGCCCTCCTTCCAGAAGCCCCAGCCGACGTGGATCATCTCCACGGCCACCCAGATGCCGAGGGCGACCTGCACCAAGCCCGCGATCAGGCGCGAGCGCGGTGTGTGGAAGGGGTACGGCGTCGTCGACGGTCCCGCGGTCCGGTTGAACACCAGGACGTCGGCCAGGCGCCGCGCCTCGGGCGCCAGCAGTACCAGCGACATCAGCAACAGGTGCCCGGCCAGGATCTTCACCGGCACGCCGAAGGTCATGTTCAGCACGAAGATCTGCGCCGTGCTGATCAGGGCCAGCATGGCGCCCGCCAGGGCGGTGCGCGGGATGAACAGCAGGATCGCCGCCACCACCTCCGCGGCGCCGAGCAGCATCTCGTACGGCGGCGATGTCCCGACCTGATTCCACAGCACCTCGAACGGGATGAGGTTGCCGAACGGCTCCAGCAGGGTCGTCAGCGCCGGTTCCGGCATCTGGGACGGAATCAGCTTCCCGAAGCCGTAGTTCAGCATCTGCCCGGCCACGCACAGCCGGATGAACAGCAGGAACCACCCGGCCAGCGCCCGATAATGCGTACGGCGCCGGTCGAGCAGCGTCCACAGCATCGACCCGGCCACCGCGAGCACCAGCACGCAGAACACCAGCACCCACAGCACGCCCTGGTCACCACTGCCGTTGAAGCGCAGTTCGACGTCGGCGCCGAAGACCGTGCGACCCACCCAGGCGTAGACGGGCTCGAGGATCCGCACCTGCCACAGCACCACGTCGCGGGGCAGTGTCGAGTGGAACCAGCCGAGGTACGCGGTGACCGGCTGCGGATACAGCAGGCAGAACAGGCCGAAGTACAAGAAGGAGAACCGGAACACGACCCGGGTCACCGGATTCCAGGCTGCCGGACCCGGCTCCTCGATCTCCGGCTGCGCCGCCGGCGGTGTGGTTGCCGTTGCGACTGCGCCCACGCTTGTCCCCTTCCATGAAGTTTGCATTCCGAAGTTACGGAGCGAATGTCGTAGGCCGCTTCCGGGAAGGCCCTGAGTCGTACCCCGATCCCGCGCTACGTCGCAGGGCTGATCCACTATCGCGGTCCGCGGACCTCTTCGCTCACGACTGCCGACACTACGAACGTGGAGCCGAACCGCACCTCCCGCTGCGGACCGATTTGTCGCGCGCGGATACCGCGGAAGGCGGGGCGCCGTCCCGTACTCCGGTAGGGGTCGACGTCACCCACCGGTAGGGCAATCCGCGGTCCCGGTGACCGGAACTGGGGGAATTCGCCGCCGGATTCGGCCCCCACACTGGGTAGAACGCGTTACATTTCACTCACCGCGCGCCGCGGCCCGTGCCCTGCGCCACGGAACAGATTGGCGCGCAAGCATTTCCATACGCCCAGGAGGTCAGGTCATGTCGGCCGATTCCGAACCCGATCCCGGACAGCGCCGGCAGCTGACCACCAGCGCCCGCGATCTGGACGACCTCGCCGAGCGGCTCATCCGCTGGCTGGCCGCCCGCCTGGACTGCGACGGCCCGCCGAAGATCACCAACCTGACCCGCCCGCAGGCCGGTGGCATGTCGAGTTCCTCGGTGCTGTTCGACGCCGAATGGCAGGTCGACGGCCGGCGCGACGGTGGCTCCTATGTGGCGCGCATGGCACCCGAGGCCGGATCGTTCCCGGTATTCGAGACCTACGACCTCGAGACCCAGTACTCGGTGATGGCGGGGGTGGCCGAGCACACCGACGTGCCGGTGCCGCCGCTGTGCTGGCTGGAGACCGACGAATCCGTGCTGGGCACACCGTTTTTCGTGATGCGCCGGGTGGAAGGGCGGATCCCCGAGGACAATCCGCCCTATGTGTTCGTCGGCTGGCTGTTCGACGCCACCGCCGAGGAGCGACTGCGGCTCACCCGCAACACCGTCGACGTCATCGCCAGGATCCACGCCCTCCCCGATCCGGTCGCGAAGTTCCCGATGCTCGACGGTGCGGGTTCGCCGCTGCGCCGCCACGTCGAGGCCCAGAAGGCCTGGTACCGGTGGGCGCTGGCCGCCGACGGCTACCGGATACCGCTGCTGGAGCGGGCCTTCGAGTGGCTGGAGGAGCACTGGCCCGCCGATCCGGGCCCGGACGTGCTGAGCTGGGGTGACGCGCGGCCCGGCAATGTGATCTACCGGGGCTTCGAGCCCGCCGCCGTACTGGACTGGGAGATGGCGGCACTGGGCCCGCGCGAGCTCGACATCGCGTGGATCATCTTCATCCACCGCTTCTTCCAGGACATCGCCACCCGATTCGACCAGCCCGGCCTTCCGGACTACCTGCGCCGCGACGATGTGGTGGACCACTACCAACTGCTCACCGGATACACCGTGCGCGATCTGGATTGGTATCTGGTCTACGCCGCCCTGCGGCACGGCATCGTGATGGCGCGCGTGAAGCGCCGGATGATCCATTTCGGCGAGGACACCGACACCGCCGACCGCGACGACTACGTCATGCACCGGCCCAGCCTCGAGGCCCTGCTCGCCGGTACCTACGACTGGGACTGACCCCGCGACGAACAGGATCGATCATGCCCGTCCCCTTGGACGAATACCCCATCCACCAGACTCCGCTGTCGTTCGCCCGCGCCAGCAGCGGCGACCGGAACTTCTACGACCGCAGCTACTTCAACGCCCACGATCGCGACGGGGGCACCCTGCTGATCACCGGCATGGGCGTGTACCCGAATCTGGGAGTCGTCGACGCCTACGCCGCCGTCCGGCGCGGCGACACGCAGCGCGCGGTGCGGTTCTCCGACGCACTGGGCGAGCGCGGGCTGCGGCAGCGGGTCGGCGGCTACCGGATCGAGGTACTCGAGCCGCTGCAGCGCATCCGGATCGTCTGCGAGCACGACGATCTCGGCTTCGACCTCACCTGGACAGGTGCGTTCCCGGCGGTGCAGGAGCAGCCGCACCTGATCCTCGCGGGCAACCGGCCGATCATCGACGCGTCCCGGTTCGCCCAGGTCGGTTCGTGGTCGGGCACGCTGAGCCTGGGCGGGACCGACATCACCGTCGACCCGCGGATGTGGACGGGTACCCGCGACCGCTCCTGGGGCATCCGGCCCGTCGGCGAGACCGAACCGGCGGGCCGCGCCAATGCCGAAGGGCCGGGCGGGTTCTGGTGGATGTACGTGCCGCTGCGCTTCGACGACTTCGCCATCGTGGTGATCATGCAGGAGAACCCGGACGGCTTCCGCACCCTCAACGATGCCGTGCGGGTGTGGCCGAGCGGCCGGGTGGAGCAGCTCGGCTGGCCCCGCGTGCGTATCGAATACCGGTCCGGCACAAGAATTCCCGTCGCCGCGCGGCTGGATCTGACGACGCCCGACGGCACGCCGCTCGAGGTGGAGATCACGCCGCACACGTTCATGGCGCTGCACATCGGCTGCGGCTACGGCGGCGACCCGGACTGGGGGCACGGTCAGTGGAAGGGCGCGGACTGGTCGTCCAGTGTCGCTTACGATCTCACGGATCCGGCCGTCGCGGGCCGCATCCCGTGGGGCGTCATCGACCACGTCGCGCAGGCCCGATGCAACGGCGCCGAGGGCTGGGGCCTGTTCGAGCACGCCAGCCTGGGCCGCCACGACCCCACCGGCTTCGCGGACTGGACGGCGGTGGCGCCGTAGCGGATTCGGCTCATCGGTTGTACGGGAACTCCTGCACCCAGTGGAATCCGCGGCTGGGCAGCGTGAACGCCGTCTCGTCGAGGCGCTGTGCCAGGAGGCGGACCGGCTGGTCTCGCAGGGTGCCCTCCAGCACCATCCGGTCGGGCACGGGGCATTCGAAGGTCAAGGCCCCGTAGGGTTCTCCGGGCGCCAGCTCTATCCGGCGCTGACCGGTGTCGATGAGGGCCGACATCCGGCTGATCCGGGCGAGGGCGGCGCTACCTCCGGGCGACGCGCGTCCGCCCTTCGGTGGGCTCCTGATGGAGGGTGTCCCTCGCGGCGACGCCCGTGCCGAGATTCGTCCCGTCGTCGACCGGGTCCTGAACTCCTGGCGCTGATCGAGCGCCTTCGTTCTCGGCTCCGGCGCGGACGCACCGCTCACACGGCTCCGGGCCGGAAGGCCGGAAGCAGCCCTTCGGCGACGGAATCGACCGGCGGCAGAAACTGTTCGGCGATATCGCCGAGCAGATAGCGGTGCAGCGCCCGCTGATGCGCGGCGCCGACGAGCAGCACCGCGCCTGCCGCCGGATCTAGCCCGGCATTCACCAGCCCGGCCCGCTGTTCGGCGCGCAGCACCTCCGCGACCGAGCGCAACGCCAGGTGCGGGCCGATCTCGCCGTTCCTGTGCGCCAGCAGTTCCCGCAGCTGCCGATCGGACTGCAGGGCGCCGAGAATCGGCATGATGCCCAGGTAGAAGCGCTCCACGCCGGTCAGCAGCGCGGCCAGGGCCGCGCGTAGATCCTGGTTCGGGGTGCGGCGCCCCAGCACGACCGCGGCGTCCGCGAAGTCCGGCAGATGCTGACCGACCACCGCCTGCAGCAGACCGAGCCGGTCGCCGAAGTGGTAGAAGATGCTCGACTCGGCGACGCCGGCTCGGCGCGCGATCTCCTTGGTGGACAACGCCATTCCCGCCTCCGCCAACGTCTCCTCGGTCGCCCGCAGCACCGCCTCTCGGACCCCGGTGGACGGTCGGCCTCGTCGCGACACCGCCACGGATGCTCCCTTCTTATTGCGCGATCGCTCAGTAAAGAGGTTAAATTACTGAGTCACCACTCAGTAATTAGCGTATCGCCGAAGGGCCGATCATGACCACGCAGTCACACAAGGACACCATCCGCCGCCTCTACAAGAACCTGGAGACGGGCAATGCCGACATCGCCGACGAGCTGTTCACCGACGACTTCGTCACCACCGAGGGCGATCACCAGAACGCCGTCGGCGCACAGGGTTTCAAGGATGCGGTGCGCGCGATCCACGCCGCCTACACCGATCCCACCTTCGACATCCTCGACATCGTGGGCGAGGACGACGGGGTGATGGTGCGCTGGCGGATGCACGCCACCCACACCGGCGAGCTCATGGGCATCCCGCCCACCGGCCGCAAGATCAGCATGGAGGCCTTCGCCCTCTTCCGTTTCGTCGGCGACCGCATCAGCGAACGCCACGCCGTCATAGACCGACTCGGCCTACTCCGCCAACTCCAGGCCGACTGACCACCACAGTCGGCAAGCAACCCGGCCACCGCCCGCGGACCTACCGCGGGCAACCGCGACAGTGCGCCGGGCTCAACCGCCGACCGGACCTACCGTTGGCAGCGGGCGACCGCGACCGTGAGGCCCGATCGCACCTGCTTCGGGACGACGAGGTCCCCGCCCGCCGCCAGCACCGCCGCCGCCTCGGCCACGCTGGGCGCACCGATTGCGGCGGCGGTACGCGCCCGCGGATTCGGCACCTCGACCCGCGCCAACTCCTCCGCCCCGAACGACACAACAGGCACCCCGAGTTCGCCTGCCGCCTCGACCAACCCCGCATCGCCAGCCCGCCGGTCCACGGTTGCCAAACACCGAATCACCTTGTCCCCCACAATGTCCCGAACAGCCCCAACAATATCCGCACCCACCACGAACGACCGAAACCCCACCCCCACCACAAATTCTCCCCCAACCCCGATCACCACCCACCCTCCTCACCGTGCCCGGCCACGTGCGTTTCCCGCCGCGCGGCCCCTGGGCCGCGCAGGTCAGGCACTGGGGCGTTCGATTGCGTAAGCGGTTGCTGCCTTGACGAATCTTGCTGTGGCCGTGGGGTTTCCTGCTGGGTGGGTGTGGAGGTAGGAGGCGTGTGCGCGGTGGATCAGGGCGCCCTCGCGGGTCGGGCGGCCGTCCGGGGATCGCCAGCCCCACGCGGGGGCCTGTGTGTCCGCGCCGACCAGGTGGGTGCGATGGAACTCGTGGCCGCGTACCCGCTCGCCCGCCCGCCAGAGCGGAGAATCGGCCAGCGCCACGGCATCCCGGTATCCCAGGGTCAGCCGGGGGCCGAATTCGGCCGCCACGTCCACGACCCCGGCCATGCGGTGGCCGTCGAGCGAGCGGGCCAGGTACAGCAGCCCGGCGCATTCGGCGTGCACGGGCATGCCGCGCCGCACCGCCTCCTTCACAGCGGTCAGCAGCGGGCGGTTGGTGGCCAGTTCGGCGGCATGTTCTTCCGGAAAGCCGCCCGGAAGCACCAGACCCGCTGTGCCCCGGGGTAATTCGTCACGCAGCGGGTCGAAGGGGACGACTGTCGCCCCGGCCGCTTCCAGCAGTTCCCGATGCTCGGCGTAGCCGAAGGTGAATGCTGCCCCACCGGCGACCGCGATCACAATCTCGCCGGTATCGGGACGGGCCGTGGAACCCGTCGCCCGCGCCGCACCGGGCACCGTCCCGGAAATCACGTGCGACGACTCCGCGGACGCGCACACCACCCCTGCTACCGCATCGACCGGATCCCACGCCGGGCCATCGACCCGCACCGCCGCCAGCCTCGCGATCTCCGGCAGATCCACGTGCGCCGCGACGAGTTCGATCATCGTCTCGACCGCCGCCTGGGCCGCGCCACCGTGTTCCACCGCCGGGATCAGCCCCAGATGCCTTGACGGGACGGCCAATTCGGCCATGCGGGGCAAGGCGCCGAGCACCGGCAGGCCCACCCGGTCACAGGCGGCGCGCAGTACCTGTTCGTGACGCTCGCTGCCGACCCGGTTGAGAATCACGCCCCCGAGCCGGATCCCGCTGTCGAAAGTGGCGAAACCGTGCAGCAGCGCGGCCAGGCTCTGGCTGTGCCCGCGCGCGTCGACCGCCAGGACCACCGGCGCGCGGAGCAGCCCGGCGACCTGCGCGGTCGAGCCCTCCGCGACGACGGCGGTCCGGCTGTCGTCGATGCGGCCGTCGAACAGCCCCATCACGCCCTCGACCACCGCGATATCGCACCCCAGGGTGCCGTGCCGATACAGCGGCACCACGAGTTCGGCGCCGACGAGCACCGGATCCAGATTTCGACCCGGCCGCCCCGCCGCCAGCCCGTGATAGCCCGGATCGATATAATCGGGTCCCACCTTGAACGGCGCCACCCGATGCCCGACCCGCCGCAGCGCCCCGATCAAACCCGTTGCGAGAGTGGTCTTCCCGCTTCCCGACGCGGGCGCCGCGATCACCACCGCGGGGGTATTCACCGCTGGTCTCCGGGCGTCCGGGCTGCCCGACTACCGCTGTCCCGGCATGCTTTCGGCCGGGATTCACGTCTCGGCGGCAGTGGATCCCGGCCACAAGCGTGCCGGAGAGACAAAAGGTGGGGCAACACAGATCCCCGAGCGGAACTCACCACTCGATGCCCCGCTGACCCTTGCGGCCCGCATCCATCGGGTGCTTGACCTTGCTCATGTCGGTGACCAGATCGGCGGCGTCGACGAGGGCGGCGGGGGCGTCGCGGCCCGTGATCACCACGTGCTGATTGCCGGGGCGGGTCCGGAGCGTCTCGACCACCTCGGCCACGTCCACCCAGCCCCACTTCAGCGGGTAGGTGAACTCGTCGAGCACGTAGAAGCGGTGCTGTTCGGCGGCCAAGCGGCGGGCGATCTCCTGCCACCCGGCCAGCGCCGCGGCGGCATGATCCTCCTCGGAACCGGGCTTGCGCACCCACGACCAGCCCTCGCCCATCTTGTGCCACTCGACCGCCCCGCCGATCTCGGTCTCCTCGTGCAGACGCCCGAGCGCGCGGAAGGCGGCCTCCTCGCCGACCTTCCACTTGGCGCTCTTGACGAACTGGAACACCGCGAGGTCGAAGCCCTGGTTCCAGGCCCGCAGCGCCATCCCGAACGCCGCCGTCGACTTCCCCTTGCCCGCCCCGGTGTGCACGGCGAGCACCGGCTGATTGCGCCGCTGCCGCGTGGTCAACCCGTCGTCGGGAATCGTCTCCGGCACACCCTTGGGCATTGATTCGCTCCTTCTCGCACCTGCGCTGCCGCTCCACGGTGCCATACCCGGACCAGCACCGATCCGCGGGCCCGCCCGTACCCTGGACCTATGCCGGACACCCTGCCCGCCCGCGCCGGTCTCGAACTGGACCGGCTGCACGAGCTGATCACCGACCGCCGCGTCGCCGTACTGACCGGTGCCGGAATCTCCACCGACAGCGGCATTCCGGACTACCGCGGGCCTGGCTCACCGCCCCGCACCCCGATGACCTATCAGCAGTTCGTCGGCGATCCGGTGTTCCGGCAACGATATTGGGCGCGCAATCACGTCGGCTGGCGACGCATGGACGCCGCGCGGCCCAATCCCGGGCACCGGGCGCTGGCCCGCCTCGAGCGCGGCGGCCTCGTCACCGGCGTGATCACCCAGAATGTCGACCTGCTGCACACCAAGGCGGGCAGCCGCCGCGTGCTCGACCTGCACGGCGCCTACGCGCGCGTGCGCTGCCTGCGGTGCGCGGCCCTGATCTCGCGGATGACCCTGGCCGAACGGCTCGAGGCCGCCAACCCGGGCTTCGCCGAAACAGCGAGCGCCAGCGGACTCGAGGTGGCTCCCGACGCCGACGCGGTGGTCGCCGACACCCGACACTTCCGGACGGTCGACTGCGCCCACTGCGGCGGCATGTTGAAACCCGACATCGTCTACTTCGGCGAGAACGTGCCCAAGGACCGCGTCGCGGTCGCCTTCGAACTCGTCGACCAGGCGGACACGCTCCTGGTCGCGGGCTCGTCCCTGACGGTCATGTCCGGCCTCCGATTCGTCCGCCACGCCGCCAAAACGGGCCGCCCGGTAATCATCGTCAACCGCGGCCCCACCCGCGGCGACGACCTCGCCGCCCTCACCCTCGACACGGGCTGCTCCCCCGCACTGTCGGCCCTGGCCGACCGCTACGCCTGAAATCTCCACTCCACCATGACATTTCGACATGTGCGGATCCGAGCGAAACCGTGAGCACGACGCGCACCGGCTCTACGATCGGGCGTGACACTCGTCCGCACGAGCAATGAGCAGGATCTCATCGAATCGTAGTGGCGGGCGGCCGCAGTCGGTGAAAGTGCGAGACCGAGCAGTTCGCTGCCGGTTCACGCAACCCGCGAAGTACCTGCCGCACGCACCGCTCCGGCGACGGAATCGCCTGTGAGCTCGGACAATTGGAGGTATGTCGCCCGGAGGTCCCGGGCCAGGTCCGCTGCGAGGCCCAGGCGGACCATGCCGCGCTCGCAATCGACCACCACGCCGCCGACGCCGTCTCCGGCCAGTCTGCGGGCCGCGGTCCGGGCGCGCGGCACCGGGTCGACCCCGCCGGTGGCGCGGCCGTCGGTGAGCAACACGAGCATCGCGCGCCGCCGCGGGTCCCGCACGCGCTCGCGCCGGACGATCTCGCGGGCGCGCACCAGCCCGTTCGCGAGAGGCGTCTTGCCTCCGGTCCGCAGGTCGGCCAGGCGCCGCACCGCGATGTCGACCGAAGAGGTCGGGGGCAGCACCAAGTCGGCCTCGGCGCCGCGCATGGTGATCACGGCGACCTTGTCCCGGCGCTGGTAGGCGTCGCGCAGTAGCGCCACGACCGCGCCGGTGACGGCGGACAGCCGGTCGCGGGCCGCCATCGACCCGGACGCGTCCACCACGAATACCACCAGATTGCCTTCGCGCCCTTCGCGATACGCGCCGCGCAGATCGCCGACCCGCAGGGCGAGCGGCCCTGCGGACCGGCCGCGCGCACGCTGATGCGGGGCGGCGGCGAAGAGGGTGCCCAGCAGATGCAGCCCGGCCGAGGTGTCGGAGGTCGAGCGCACGACCCGCCCGTGCCTGGAACGCGCCCGCGAGCGGCGACCCGGTGCGCCCTCCCCTAGACCCGGAATTTCCCAATGCGGCGGGCGCGCACCGGAATTCACCGGAGTCGCGGCCCTACCCTCACGAGCGCCTCCACCCGGCCCGCCCTCGGGCGAATCGGGCCCGCCGCCCGGATCCTCCGGCCCGTTGTCGGGATCATCCGGCCCGCCGCCATCAGCACCGCCCGGCTCATTGTCGGCATCGTCGGGCCTGTTGTCAGCACCGCCCGACCCGTCTTCGGCATCGTCGGGCCTGTTGTCGGCACCGCTCGGCCCGTTGTCGGGACCATCGGTGTTATCGGGGCGATCGGGGCCACCGTCTCCGGGTTCCGCTTCGCTTGTGCCCGATTCGGTTTCGGATTGCCCGGCCTGCTCGCCCGCCTGCCGCATGGCCTCGTCCAACTGGTCCTCGCTGATGCCCGGCTCGTCGAACGGATCGCGCCGACGCCGGTGCGGCAGCGCCAGTTCCGCGGCGACGCGGACGTCTTCGGCTGTCACGCGGTCGCTTCCACGCCAGGCCGCGTGCGCGGTCGCGGTGCGGGCCACGACCAGATCCGCCCGCATGCCGTCGACGTCGAAGGCAGCGCACAGCGCCGCGATCCGGCGCAGCTCCACATCGTCGAGCGCGACCTCGCCGAGCCGGCCCCGCGCGCCGAGAATCCGCTCGGCCACCTCCCGGTCGACGCCGGAGTAGCGGGCGGCGAATCCCGCCGGGTCGGCCTCGTAGTCGAGGCGGCGGCGCACCACCGCCATCCGCACGTCCACGTCCCGGGACGCCGCCACGTCGACGGTCAGGCCGAACCGGTCCAGCAGCTGCGGACGCAATTCACCCTCCTCCGGATTCATGGTGCCGACCAGGACGAATCGCGCCGGATGCGAATGCGACACCCCGTCGCGCTCGATATGTACGCGGCCCATGGCCGCGGCATCGAGCAGCACGTCCACCAGGTGGTCGTGCAGCAGGTTCACCTCGTCGACGTAGAGCACCCCGTGATGGGCGGCCGCCAGCAGGCCGGGCCGGAACGCCTGCTCGCCGTCCCGCAGCACCCGCTCCAGATCCAGCGATCCGACCACCCGGTCCTCGGTCGCGCCGACCGGCAGCTCCACCAGCCGCGCGGGGCGCTCCCCGCGCTCGTCCACGACCGGCGGCAGCAGCTGCGCCAGCGCCCGCACCACGGTCGATTTCGCGGTCCCCTTCTCGCCGCGCACCAGCACGCCGCCGATCCCCGGATGCACCGCGCACAGGATCAACGCCAGCTGCAGCCGCTCCTGCCCCACCACCGCCGAGAACGGAAATCCGGCCTCGTCACGCGCTGACGTGGTCGTATCGGTTCGCGCAGCCACAGTGGTTCGGGATTCGGGCACGCCCCAACTCTAGGCGCGTCACCGCCGTGGCCCCGCGCCGCCCTCCTGTGAACAACCGCACTCACACAACTCTTCGCAACACCGCTGTCGAAAGTTGGAGCACACGCGGGCCGGGCAGCTGGCAACCAGGATCCGGGTAATCACCAGCCTCGCCCCTCCGCCCTGGACATGGTCGGCCATGGCGTCGTCGGTCGAGTACATGCGCAGGCCGTATCGGGCCGCGATATGCCGGGCGACGGTCGACTTGCCCGCACCGCTTCCCCCGCCGACCCAATAGATATGCCGCAACCGTGCTGCGGCGCGGCGCTGGTGATCAGCGTCGACGCCCATCGAATCCAGTATTGCAACGGCCCGACCCACTGTGCACCGGAAGCCGATTACGCTGTGCCGGTGCGTGATCTGGCGAACGGATTCGGTTACCTCGTGCGTGGGCAGCGGTGGGTGGCGACCCATCGGCGCTCGCTGGGGATGGGGCTGGCGCCCGGGGTGATCGCGCTGGTGCTGTACCTGGCCGCGCTCATCGCGCTGGTGTTGTTCGCGGGCGACATCGTGGACTGGGCAACGCCTTTCGCCGACACCTGGGACTCGCCGTGGCCGGGGCTGCTGCGGGGATTCCTGGCCGTGCTGCTGGTCGTGCTGGGGCTGCTGCTGTCCGTGATCACCTTCACCGCGGTGACGCTCGCGATCGGTCAGCCGTTCTACGAAGCGCTGTCCGAGCAGGTCGACCGGTCGCAGTCGCCCGACGGCACCGCACCGGGGTCGGGCCTGCCGTTCTGGCGCGAGCTGTGGATCTCGGTGCGCGACAGCGTGCGCATCGTGGCGCGGGCCGCGCTGTGGGGCGTGCTGCTGTTCGCCGCCGGATTCCTGCCCGTGGTGGGCCAGACCGTGGTCCCGGTGCTGGTCGTGTGCGTCACCGGATACTTCCTCACCCAGGAGCTGACCTCCGTGGCGATGCAGCGCCGCGGCGTGGCACTGCGCGAACAGCTCGCGGTCCTGCGCACCCGCCGAATGCTGGTGTGGGGCTTCGGAACTCCCCTCGCCGCGGCGTTCCTGATCCCGTTCGTGGCGGTGTTCCTGATGCCGGGCGCCGTCGCGGGCGCGACGCTGCTGGTACGCGAACTCGACGACCGAGACCTGCCGGAACGGGCGTCCGGACCGCCGGGAGCCTAGGCACCGCAACGAGTTCGCCGCACCGTGGAGCGAAGTCCCACGTCAAAGGCCCAGGCCCGCTCACCCGGGACAGAAGGTGAGCGGGGCGCCGGGAATACTGTGGTGGTTATCCGCGGCGCATCGGGACGTGGGGGATGCCGTCTTCGATGTATTCCTCGCCATCGGCTTGGAAGCCGTGCTTGGTGTACATGTCGACCAGGTAGGTCTGGGCGTTCAAACGGACCGTGGCCGAACCGGTTTCGGCGAGGGCCGCCTGCAGCAGGCGGGTGGTGTAGCCGTGCCCGCGTGCGGGCGGGGAGGTGCACAGGCGGCCGATGCGGAAGGTGTCCACGCCGTCGTGGTGCTCTTCCAGCAGCCGGAGGGTGCTGATGATCTCGCCCTCGTCGTCCAGCCAGAGGTGCCGCGTCTCGGGCAGCAGGTCGAGGCCGTCCAGTTCCGGGTACGCGCACTTCTGCTCGACGACGAACACCTCGACACGAAGCTTCAACAGCTTGTACAGGGTCGCGGTGTCCAGATCTGCGGCCCACGACCTTTTGAGAGAAACCGTTGACATCATCGCGTCTTGCTATCACATAGCCCGGGGCTACGCGACCCCGGCGGGCGTCGGCGTGTTGTCGACCAGGTTGTCGCGCGTCAGGTGCAGGGCCTTGTTCGACCAGTCCCACACCTCGCCGTAGAGCGCCCGGTTCTCCGACAGCTTCAGGCCCAGCGACGGAACCATTTCCTTCAGCTTCGGCGTCCACCCGGCGTACTCCTGCGGGAAGCACCGCTGCAGCACGTCCACCATCGCGCTGACGCATGTGGAGGCGCCCGGCGAGGCGCCGAGCAGACCGGCGACCGAACCGTCGCCCGCGGCGATCACCGCGGTGCCCAGTTCCAGCACCCCGCCGACACCCTTGCGGCGGATGATCTGCACGCGCTGCCCGGCGGTGATCAGCTCCCAGTCCGGCCCCTCGGCGCGCGGGATGAACTCCTCCATCGTGTTCACCTTGCCCGCGGGCGACTTGAGCAGCTCGCTGACCAGGTACTTGACCAGGCCCAGTTCGGTGACGCCGACGCCCAGCATCGGCGTCAGATTGCCCGCTCGCACCGACTTCACCAGGTCGGTGAGCTTGCCGTCCTTGAGGAACTTCGGGGTCCACCCGGCGTAGGGGCCGAACAGCAGGCCCGCCCGCCCGTTGATCACGCGAGTATCCAAGTGCGGCACCGACATCGGCGGCGCGCCGACGGCGGCCTTGCCGTACACCTTGGCGTTGTGCTGCTGGATCAGCTCGGGATTGGTACAGCGCAGGAACTGACCGCTGACCGGGAACCCGGCGAAGCCCTTGATCTCCTTGATCCCGGACTTCTGCAGCAGCGGCAGCGCGTAGCCGCCCGCGCCGACGAAGACGAACTTCGCGTTCACGGTGCGGGTGGCGCCGGTGCGGGTGTTGCGGGACCGCACGTTCCAGCTGCCGTCGGACTGCTTGTCCAGATCGAGAACCGCGTTGCCGAAGGCGATTTCGACGCCGCTGGCGCCCAGATAGGCCAGCAGTTGCTTGGTCAGCGAGCCGAAGTCGATGTCGGTGCCGAAGTCCGTCCAGTTCAGCGCGACCGGATCGGAGTAGTCGCGGCCCTTGGCCATCAGCGGCAGCCGCCGCGCGAATTCGTCGGGGGCGTCGATGTACTCCATGCCCTCGAACAGCGGGTGCCGCGACAGCGCCTCATAGCGCTTGCGCAGGTAGTCGACGTTGTCAGCGCCGTGGACGAAGCTGACGTGCGGAATCGGGTTGATGAACGCCGACGGATCGCCGAGCACCCCGTTCTCGACGGCGTACGCCCAGAACTGCCGCGACACCTGGAAGCGCTCGTTGATGTCGACGGCCTTGGACACGTCGACCGAGCCGTCGGCCTGCTGCGGACTGTAGTTCAGCTCACAGAGCGCGGAGTGGCCGGTCCCCGCGTTGTTCCACGGGTCGCTGCTCTCCGGCGCGGCGGCGTCGAGCCGCTCGAACATGGTGATCGACCAATCCGGCTGCAGCTGACGTAGCAGTGCCCCGAGAGTGGCGCTCATGATCCCGGCACCGATGAGTACCACATCGGTCTTTTCAGTCATCGCAGCGTTCGGCACGGGTAGTTCGACTTCCTTGTCCTGCGCGGGTCAGCAACTTCAGCGGGAAGGTTACCCGCCGTTCACTTCAACCTGATTCTGCCCCTCACCATGCCCGATTCGGAAAGGGCCTACGCGTGGTGTGACGGACTTCCCTCCCGCTGCCGCGGCTGAGCGGGTCGAATATCGTGGAGCTGTGACGAACGAGACGCCGGTGGCACCCGTACACACCGAGGCCTGGCAGGTCGATGTGCTGGGCACAGGGTACGAACAGCTGACCATCCCGCTGGGCGCCGACCCGGACGGCGAGGGCACGGCCGAGGCCACGCTGGTGCGCTACGCGGCCGACGCTCCCGAGCGGGCCACGGGCGTAGTGCTCTACGTCCACGGCTTCACCGACTATTTCTTCCAGCGGCACGTGGCCGAGCACATGGTCTCGCGCGGATACCGGTTCTACGCGCTGGATCTGCGCAAGTGTGGCCGGTCGCTGCGGCCGGGGCAGACCGCGCACTACGTCAGCGATCTGGCGCTCTACGACGCCGAACTGAACGAGGCGCTGCGCATCGTGCGCGCGGAGACCGGACTGCCGGTGCTGCTGATGGCGCACTCCACCGGCGGACTGGTGGTGCCGCTCTGGCTGGACCGGCTCAATCGGTCCGAAAGCGGTACGGCACAGGCCATTACGGGCCTGGTCCTGAACAGCCCGTGGTTCGACCTGCAGGGCCCCTCCTACTACCGGACCGTCGGCACGGCCGTCATTCACGGGCTGGGGCGGCTGCGGGCGATGACCCGGCTGCCGGGCGCGGAGGTGGACACCTACGGCGCCAGCCTGCATCACAGCGCGTCCGGCGAGTGGGACTACAACCTGGACTGGAAGCCGTTGGCCGGATTCCCGGTGCACTTCGGCTGGTTGCGGGCGATCCGGCAGGGGCATGCGCGGTTGCAGCGCGGGCTCGACATCGGGGTGCCGACGCTGATTCTGCGGTCGAAGGTGACGAAGTTCATGCGCCGGTACGGGCCCGCGGCCGATATCGCCGACACGGTGCTCGACGTACGCCAGATTCAGCGCTGGTCGGGCTGTCTGGGCGACCGCACCAATATCGTGCCGATCGAGGGCGCGCGGCACGACGTGTTCCTGTCGTCGGAGCCGGTGCGCGCGGCGGCCTTCGGCGAACTCGATTCTTGGTTGCGCTGGCTGGCCGAGTTCACCGCGAAACCCGCACGCGCGAAGTAGTTCTCAGCGCGGATTCACCACAGGCCGCTGCGCAGCACGATCTCGGTGGCCAGCTCGTGGTCGGCCTCCGTGGCGACGTGGGCGACGTCGACCTGCGTGACCCGGAATTCGCCGTAGACGTGGCGGCCGCTGGCATCGGCGGCGGTGCGCGGCAGGTGTTTGGTGGCGATCACGGTGGTGGGCAGCTCCACGGCCGGGCAGGTGGGGTCGCCGACCGTGCCGTCGGCGACCGGGACGGCCGGATGCGCCCGCCCGGCCACGACCAGTCCGATGAACCGGCCGAAACCCCGCGCGGACAGCTGCCAGGCCAGATCCGCACCCGCGCCGACCCCGGCCAGATTCGCCCAGGGGACGCCGAGATCGTCGAGTATGGCGTACACCGCCGTCGCGTCGAGGTCGTCGAGCGTCTCGACCGCGATCGTGCGCAGGTCGGAGGTGTGCAGGCGCGTGGCCACCCGGTCGTAGACGTCTACCGGGTCGCCCGCGTCGGGGAGCAGCAGCACGGTGTGCCGCGAGTGCGGTCCGCCGACTCGCACGGTCCACGCGCGGTCCCCGACCGCGATCCGCCGAGTTTCCATGGAGCCCCACGCTACACGCCGCGGCAGCGCCCGACCCCGTGTTGCTGCCCACCATTCAGGCCAGTAGACGCATTACCTCGGAGGTCGCCGCGGGATGGTCCACGGCCCCTGCGTGCGAGACGGCCGTCGCACGACACCACGGCCGCCGGCGGCGGTGCACCGGCGGTGGGTGCGGTCACGTATTCGCCGAGGCACCGCAGGTGTCAACGACCGATCGTGAGGGTGGGGAGGCCGGATGGGGCGCCGGTGGTGAGCAGTCGTTCGAGACGGTCGAGGTCGAGATGCTTCTCGATCAGGTCGGCCAGCAGGTCCAGCTGGGAGGTGCGGATGTCCGCTACCGAAACATCTTCGGCGACAACGAAACCCGTGCGACCCGCCTGCTCTGCGACCTGTCGGAGCCAGGATCGCCGGAACTGGTCGGACTCCAGTACGCCGTGCAGGTGAGTGCCCCAGATCGCGCCCCGCACACTGCCCTCCATGCTGCCGTCGGCCAGTTCCAGCCAGGCTCGCTCGGCGTTGTGACGCACGCGTCCGTGGTGAATCTCGTATCCCCGCACCGTGATCCGCGCGTCCGACGCTGCGGCCCCGCTCGGGCCCGTGGCCAAATCGCCGCCGTCGCCAGGAACACGCACCGGCGTGCTCTCGGACACGGAATCCTCACTCTCCCGGTCGACCACATGGCCACTCGTGCGGCACAGCACTTTCGGGTTCACGAATTCGATCTCCAGGTCCAGCAGGCCGAGTCCCGCGACCTCCCCGGCCGTGGATTCGACCTCATCCACGATGCGTTTGCCCAGCATCTGGTAGCCGCCGCAGATGCCCAGGATCGGGCTGCCCGACCGGGCGCGGGTGGTCAGTGCATCGGCTATTCCGGTGCGGCGCAACCATTCCAGATCGCTCACGGTGGACTTGCTGCCCGGCAGGACCACGAGATCGGCGCCGACCAGCCGCGAGGGATCGCTCACCCAGTGCACCGAGACGCCCGGTTCGCAGGCCAGGGCCTCGATATCGGTGGAGTTGGAGATGCGCGGCAGCCGGATCGCCGCGACCGTCAGCCACTCGGCGCCGACCGGCGGCCGCGGACGGCCGACTGGGGCGTCGGAGACGGTACCGAGCGAGTCCTCGGCGTCGATCCAGAGTTCGTCGGCATAGGGCAGCACGCCGAGGGTGGGGCGGCCGGTGAGCGCGGTCAGCTGTTCGAGGCCGGGGCGCAGCAGTTCGGCGTCGCCGCGGAACTTGTTGATCACGAAGCCCGAAATCAGTTGCTGGTCCTCGGGTTCGAGAATCGCCACGGTGCCGAACAGGTGCGCCAGCACGCCGCCGCGATCGATGTCGCCGACGAGCAGCACCGGCAGGTCCGCGGCCCGCGCCAGACCCATGTTCGCCAGATCGGTTGCCCGCAGGTTGATCTCGGCCGGTGATCCGGCGCCCTCGCAGATCACCACGTCGAATTCGTCTCGCAGCGAGGCCAATTCGTCGGCGACCACCTGCCGCAGCCGCTGCCGGTGGCGGAAGTAGTCCCGCGCCCCCACAGTGTCGACCGCGCGCCCGCGCACCACCAGCTGCGACCGCCGATCGCTGCCGGGCTTCAGCAGCACCGGGTTGAACCGCACACTCGGCTCCAGGCCGCACGCCCGCGCCTGCAGCGCCTGCGCCCGCCCGATCTCCCCGCCGTCCAGCGTCACCACCGAATTGTTCGACATATTCTGCGCCTTGAACGGCGCCACCCGCACCCCCCGCCGCGCCAACACCCGGCAAATCCCCGCCACCACAACACTTTTCCCCGCATCGGAGGCGGTCCCCGCCACCAACAACGCCCCCCTCACGGGAGGGTGAGGATCTCGGCGCCGTCGTCGGTTACTACCAGGGTGTGCTCGAACTGGGCTGTCCATTGGCGGTCCTTGGTGACCACGGTCCAGCCGTCGTTCCAGATTTCGTAGTCGATGCCGCCGAGGTTGATCATCGGCTCGATGGTGAAGGTCATGCCGGGCTCGATGACCGACTCGACAGCGGGCTGGTCGTAGTGCAGGATTACCAGGCCGCTGTGGAACGTGGGGCCGACGCCGTGGCCGGTGAAGTCGCGCACCACGCCGTAGCCGAAGCGGTTGGCGTAGGACTCGATCACCCGGCCGATCACATTGAGCGCCCGGCCCGGACGGACGGCCTTGATCGCGCGCATGGTCGCCTCGTGCGTGCGTTCCACCAGCAGCCGCGCCTCCTCGTCCACGTCACCCGCGAGAAAGGTCTTGTTGGTGTCGCCGTGCACACCGTTGATGTAAGCCGTGACGTCGATATTGACGATGTCGCCGTCCTCGATCACCGTCGAGTCGGGGATGCCGTGGCAGATCACCTCGTTCAGCGAGGTGCAGCACGACTTCGGGAAACCCTTGTAGCCCAGCGTCGACGGATAGGCGCCGTGATCGCACAGGTACTCGTGCACGACGCGGTCGAGCTCGTCGGTGGTGGTGCCCGGTGCCACCGCCCGGCCCGCCTCCTCGAGCGCCTGTGCCGCCAGCTTGCCCGCGAGCCGCATCTTCTCGATGGTCTCCGGGGTCTGCACCCAGGGCTCGCTGCCCTCGTTGACGGTCTTCTTCCACGCGTACTCCGGGCGCTCGATCGACCGCGGAACCTCGCGGATCGGTGACTGGGTTCCGGGAACGAGCGGTTTGCGGGTGCGGACAGACATGCTCATAGGGTATCCGGACGCGCAGCGTCTCGGTGGAGGGCGGCGGGCCGGCCTCTCCCGCCCTCAGCCGATGTCGAAGTGACGCCAGTGCCCGTGCAGTCCCTGACCACGTAGCGAGGTGCTGCGCCCCGCACGGATCGGGTGCAGGGTGATGAGTCCGAACCCGATGCGGACGGCGGTGGGCAGGCTCTCCGGGTGCGCGGTGAACACGGGGTTGCCATCGATCTGCCAGGTGACACTGCGCCGGTCGCGGTCGACGGTCACCGCATAGTGGTGGAACCGGGCCGGTGCGATATCGATACCGGCCAGCGGAGCGTGGACCACGTGGGTGAACGCGTCCGCCGGATCGACGACCCCGGGCACGAACAGGCGCTCGTGAATGGCGTGGGCATGGCGGCTGGTGACGATGAGATCGAAGACGTCCGCACTGGTCATGTCGAGGACGTTGAAGGCCGCGAATCCGTCGCGGTAGTCGTCGCCGCCGGTGCCGATGTTCTCGGCGGCCATCTCCACCGAGAATGTGCGGGGGCCGTTCGTGAGATCGAATTCCTCGGTCGACACGAGCAGGTGTTTGGGATTGTCGAGGATCTGCACCCGCGAGTGCGACCGGGTGAATTCGTCGACTCGGACCGCGACGGCGCCCTCGCCGACATCGGTCTTCGCGTCGGGTTCGCGGTAGGTCCAGGTCTGGGTGTCGTCGAGGGGGACCTGGAGGAATTGCCAGCGGTCCTCGCGCAGGGCGGGGCCGGACAGGTCGTCGTAGCGGGGCATCGCTCTCGTTCTTTCGGTCCGTGCGGTCAGTCTGCGGCGGGACGGCGCAGCGGGGTGACGACCGCATCGCGTCGGGCGGTCTTGTAGCCCACTCCGCCGAGCAGCAAACGCTTTTCGGTACAGCGGGACTCGAGCGCGGGTCCCATGGGCCACCAGTCGTCGAGTTCGACCAGGCCGGGCTCGAGCATCTTCAGATCCCCGAAGAATGCGGCGATCTCCTCCCGGGTGCGGTACCAGCCCGACCCCAGACCCGCTGTGATGAAACGCTTTTGGAGTTCCACCGCCATATCGTGGGCGTCGGAACCGTCGGCCGGATCCCAGAAGTGGGTGATGGCCACGTAGGAACCGACCGGTATGGCATCGATGTAGTGGCGCATGATGCCGACGGGATCGAGGGCGTCGTCGACGTGGTGCAGGATGCCGCACAGGATCAGCGCCAGCGGCCTGTCCAGGTCGAGATGGGAGACGACCTCGTCATGCTGCAGCAACGTCTCGGGCTCGGTCAGATCCGCGGGGACGAAGTGGGTGTACTCGTTGCGCTCCAGCAGCACTCGCCCGTGCACGTTGCAGACGGGGTCGTTGTCGACGTAAACCACTGCCGCGGAACGGTTCTGCTGCTGGGCGATCTCGTGGGTGTTACCGACGGTGGGCAGGCCCGCGCCGATATCCAGGAACTGATCGATACCGGCCGGTCCGGACAGGTAGCGGACCACGCGATGCAACCACTGCCGGTTCATCCACGCGACTTCGCCCTGTCTGGGCGCGATTTCGGCGACCTTGTCCCGGACCACGCGGTCGACGTCGTAGTTGTCCTTGCCACCTAGCGTGGCGTCGTAGACGCGGGCGATGCTCGCCCGCTCGGTGTCGACTCCGACCGGTACACGCACCCCGGTGACCGGGGTGGATTCGGACACGTCGGGCATTTCAGCCTCTCTGAGCAGGGGTGACGTAATTCATCAGCCTAGAGCCGCGCGCGGTTGTGCGGCAACGAAACCGAAAAATCCGCGGCTCGGTACGGCTCTCCTGATCGGTGACCGCTGGTCGGTCGATGCCATGATCGACTCCAATACCGATGCGGTACTTACGGTTTGCGACCCGCGACCGATGGTGGTCAATCTTGTTGGAGTTGAAAGATATTCACATCCGACCGCGTCGAATGGCATTACTCTCTCGGCCGCACACAAGGCCGCGGTTCGTGAATTCGAGTGCAGACAGGTAAAATTCGCGGCCTGCGGGGGGCAGCCGAACGAGGCTAGCCACGACGATCGACATCGCTACTGCGGCCGGAGGCGGTCCATGACCAACGAGCACGACAACGACGTGGAACCGGCGGTGACCGAACGCGGTCCCACGGTGTTGCGCATCGCGCTCGGCAGCTGGCTGCGTCGCCTCCGCGAGGACTGCGGCATCAGTCGGGAGGACGCGGGCGAGGCGATCCGCGGATCGCACGCCAAGATCACCCGCCTCGAGCGCGGGCAGACCGGCTACAAGGAACGCGACGTCCGGGACCTGCTCACCCTCTACGGTGTGCACGACCCCGAACGCCGGGAGGCCTACCTCGACATGGCGCGCCGCGCCAACCAGCCGGGCTGGTGGCACAGCTACAACGACCTGCTGCCCTCCTGGTTCGAGACCTACCTGGGGCTCGAGCACGCCGCGACGACCATCCGGACCTACGAGCCGCAGTTCGTTCCGGGCCTGTTGCAGACGGCCGACTACATCCGCTCCCTCCTCACCGGAGGGCCGCCCGGGGAGACCGAGCGCCGAGTCGCGATGCGCGTGCGTCGCCAGCAGATTCTCACCCGGCGCGACGCGCCCACGCTCTGGGCGGTCATCGACGAGAGCGCGCTGCGGCGTCCCGTCGGCGGGCCACAGGTCATGCTGGCGCAGATCGACCATCTCCTACACACCGCCGCCACGCTGCCCAACGTCCGGATTCAGGTCCTGCCGTTCAGCGCGGGCGCCTCCGCGTCGCCTGGCTGCCCGTTCAGCATCCTGCGCTTCCGCGAGACCGAACTGTCCGACCTCGTCTACAGCGAACAGCTGACCAGCTCGGTGTACCTCGACAAACAACGTGACGTCCAGGCCTACATGTCGGCGATGGACCAGCTCAGCGTGCAGTCCCTGCCGCCCCGCGCCAGCATCGAATTCCTCGCCGCCGCCCGCGGCGATACCGGGGAGCGAGACCAAACCGGTTAGCACCGCGGAATACATCCGGACCATGGTCCGTTTAGCCTGTCGACAACACCGACAGAGGACGGGCACATGGAACTGGGACTGACAACCTTCGCCGAACGGCATGCCGTCGGCGATCGCCCCGCGCCGAACGCGGGCGAGCGGCTGCGCCAGGTGGTCGAGGAGGCGGTGGCCACCGAGCGCGCGGGCCTGGACGTGTACGGCGTGGGCGAGCACCACCGCGCGGATTTCGCGGGCTCGGCGCCGGAGATGGTGTTGGCGACCATCGCCGGCCGGACCGAGCGTATCCAGCTGACCACCGCGGTCAGCGTGCTCAGCTCCGACGATCCGGTCCGGCTGTACGAGCGCTTCGCCACTCTGGACGCGCTGTCGAGCGGCCGCGCCGAACTGATGGCCGGTCGCGGCTCGTTCATCGAATCGTTCCCGCTGTTCGGCTACGACCTCGGCGACTACGACGAACTGTTCGCCGAGAAGCTGGATCTGCTGCTGCGCCTGCGCGAGGACGGGCCGGTGACCTGGTCGGGCAAATTCCGCGCACCGCTGCGCGACACCGTCGTGTATCCGCGCACCGATCGGCCGCTGCCGGTGTGGATCGCGGTCGGCGGCAGCCCGGAATCGGTCGCGCGGGCCGGGCTGCTCGGCCTGCCGCTGGCGATCGCGATCATCGGCGGCGCACCGGCACGGTTCCGGCCGCTCGTCGACCTGTACCACCGCGCGCTCGAGCAGGGCGGGCACGAACCGCGGCCGATCGCCGTGCACGCCCACGGCTATATCGCCGATACCGACGAGCAGGCTGTCGCCGACTTCTACGAGCCCTACGCCGCCGCGATGAGCGGACTGGGCCGTGAACGCGGGTGGGGACCGATGACCCCGGCCCAGTTCGACGCCCTGCGCGGACCCGGCGGTTCGCTGTTCGTCGGCACCCCCGACCACGTGGCGGAGAAGGTCGCCGACATCCGCGACACCCTGGGCCTGGACCGGTTCATGCTGCATCCGAGCGTGGGCACGCTGCCGCACGACCGGGTGCTGCACACCATCGAACTGCTCGGCGAGAAGGTCGCGCCCCAGGTCCGCTGAGGGGCCGCGTCGCGAAAAGGCCAGGCCCCCGGACCTTTGGCGGGCCCGGGGGCGTCGTCGTGCGGAACAAGTTCTACTTGTTCGCCTGCGCCTCGGGTTCCCTCCCGTTACCTTCGCCATCCTGGGTGTACCGGGTCCCGGTGCCGCTGTTGTACTCCGGTTCGCCGTCCTCCCCTTCGCCGCCCTGGGTGAAGCCACCTCCCTCACCGGTGCTGTCGCTGCCCTTGTCGCCAGGGGCATTGCCGCGGTTCCGGCTGGAATCGCCCAGGTTCGTGCCGTTCCCGGCGCCTTCCTCGCCGCTTCCCGGCTTGTCACTCCGGCTCGCGCCTTTGTCTTCGGACGTCCCGTTCTCGGTTCCGGCATCCTTTTCTTCGGTCGCGCCCTGATTGGAGGTATCGCTGCTTCCGCTGGACGGAATCGGCAGTTGCGGAGCTTCGGCGTTTGCGGCAATCGGCGCGACGACAATGCCCGCGACGGCCGCGAGTGTGACGACACTGCGAATCATGTGGGAGTCCTTACTGGTCTCGGTGTGTTTCGCATCGGGTCGATCTCGTGCATCCTCACGATAGGGGCGTGACATAATTCCACCTGGCAATCATGTAGTTACCCGCATGCTCGGCGTGTCGTCACGCTCACCCGGATGTGCGCGACCACAAGGCAGCGCATTCCCCGGCCGACAAGGCAGCGCATTCCCCGGCCGACAAGGCAGCGCATTCCCCGGCCGACAAGGCAGCGCATTCCCCGGCCGACAAGGCAGCGCATTCCCCGGCCGACAAGGCAGCGCATTCCCCGCCGCGCGGCCCCCTGGGGCCGCGCGGCGGGGATCTATGGCAGGCCGCGATGTTGGGGAGAAGGTGAGCGCCAGTCAGCTCCGAAGATGTTGCGGTGGACGGCTATTCGCGGAGGGTGGTTTCGAAGGCGATGCGGTCGCCGCGGTAGAGGGCGCGGACTCGTTCAATGGGGTGGCCGTCGGCGTCGAGGGTGCGGCGGTGCAGGAGGATCATCGGGAGGGCGGTGGTGCATTCCAGCAGGGCCGCCTCGCGCGGGGAGGCGAGCACGGTCTCGATGCGCTCGCGGGCAGAGGCGAAGACGACGCCCGCGGCCCGGATCGCGGCGTACAGCGATGTGGTCGGGTCGTAGTGCGCGCGCAGCCCGCCGAAGCGCTCCCTGGTGAGGAAAGTGCTTTCCAGGCCGATCTTTTCGTCGTCGGCCAACAGGATCCGCTCGAGGTGCATGATCGTCGTGCCGGTCGCGACGCCGAGCGCGGCGGCGGTATCCGCATCGGCGGGCACGTCGTCCCAGCCCACCAGCACGCGTCCCGGCGTGCGGCCCAGGCTGATCGCCGCCTCGGTGTAGGAACGCAACGACAGCGGCTGCACCAGCTTCGGCCGCGATACCACGGTACCGCGGCCCTGCCGCCGAATCCGACCCTCCACCAACAGGTCTCGCAGCGCCTGCCGGACGGTCTCGCGCGCCACCTCGAACCGCCCGGCCAGCTCGCGCTCCGACGGAACCGGATCCCCCTCCTCGAGCCCGCCGATGATGCGCTCGATCTGCGTGCGCACGCGGTAGGCCTTGGGCAGCCGGTTCTCCGAATCCGCACGGCCGCTCGGCATGTCGCCGACACCGGGACCGGGCGTCACCGCTGCCACATCGGTTGCGTCCATGCCCACAGCGTACCCCAATTGGTCTATACCAATTGTTAACCCAGCGTTCGCACAGGAAACACCCAACGGTCTAGACCATTGCCCATCATGGACGGCATGCGATTGGTCATCATCGGCGGCGGCATCCTCGGCACCGCGCACGCCCTGGCCGCGATCGGCCGCGGCCACGAGGTCGTGCAGTTGGAGCGCGAGGCGCAGGCCCGCGGCGCCACGGTCCGCAACTTCGGCCTGGTCTGGGTGTCCGGCCGCAGCGCGAACGAACTGGAGATCACGCTGCGCTCGCGCAGGCTCTGGGAGGAGATCGGCGGCAAGGTGCCGGGCGTCGGCTTCCGCCCGGCCGGTTCGATCACGCTGGTGCGCACCGAGGCCGAACTCGCGGTGGCCGAGGCCGCCGCGGCCGGTCCGACGGCGGCCGAGCGCGGCTTCGACCTGCTCGATCCGGAGCGGGTCCGCGCGCTGAATCCGGCGCTGCGGGGCAAATTCCTTGCGGGCCTGCACTGTTCGACCGACGCGGCGGTGGAGTCGCGGCAGGCGATGCCCGCGCTGCGCGCCTATATGGAGGCCACCGACCGGTACACCTTCTATGCAGGCGCCGAGGCTCGCACCATCACCGGCGGCACCGTCGTCGACGACCGCGGCCGTCGCTTCGACGCCGATCTCGTGCTGGTCTGCCCGGGCGCGGCGCACAGCGGCCTCACCCGGGAACTGGTGGGCGACATCCCCGTCCGGCGCGTGCGGCTGCAGATGATGCAGACCGCACCACTCGGGGAGTCGTTGACCACCGCCATCGCCGACGGCGACAGCTTCCGGTACTACCCCGGCTTCGCGGGCCCGGAGTTGAACCGCCTCAATAACGAAGAGTCCCAGGCTTTTACGGCGGCCCAGCACAAGATGCAGCTGCTGTGCGTACAGCGCCTGCACGGCGGGCTCACCATCGGCGACACCCACGAGTACGACGAACCGTTCGCCTTCGACGTCGACGAGGCCCCGTACGAACACCTCACCTCGGTCGCCGAGGAGTTGCTCGGCCGCAAGCTGCCGCCGGTCATGCGGCGCTGGGCGGGCGTGTACAGCCAGAGCATCGACCCCGGCACGATCGTCACCCGCGCCCGGGCCGCCGACAACGTCTGGGTGATCACCGGACCGGGCGGCCGCGGCATGACCCTGGGCCCCGCGCTCGGCGAGGAAACCGCCGACCTGCTCCACCTGTGAAGGGAAACACCTTGTCCGACAAGCAGATCGAGCTGGCCGTCCTGGATATGGCCGGTACCACGGTGGCCGACGGCGGGCTGGTCCTGCGGGCCTTCGACGCCGCCGCCACCGCGGCGGGCATCCCGGCGGCGGGGCCCGAGCGCGAGGCCGCCGTCCGCTACGTGGTCGAAACCATGGGACAGTCGAAAATCAGCGTATTCCGGGCGCTGCTGGGCGACGAGGATCGGGCCCGACTCGCCAACCGCACCTTCGAGGCGGCCTACGACGAGTTCGCGGGCGAGGCCACCCCGATTCCCGGTGCGGCCGAGGCGATCACGCGGCTGCGCGACGCCGGGATCAAGGTCGCCCTCACCACCGGATTCAGTCGCGGCACGCAGGACAGGCTGCTCGACGCCCTGGGGTGGCGCGAGATCGCCGATCTGACGCTGGCGCCGTCGGAGGCGGGGCGCGGCCGCCCCTACCCGGACCTGGTGCTCACCGCGCTGCTGCGCCTGGGGGCCGATGCCGTGGATCGCGTTGCGGTGCTGGGCGATACGGCCAGCGATATCGGCACCGGGCTGGCCGCGGGCGCCCGCATCGTCGCGGGCACGCTGACCGGCGCCCACGACGAGGAGCGGCTGCGTGCTGCCGGTGCGACGCACGTGGTGCCGTCGGTGGCGGAATTTGCCGATCTGCTGCTGACCGTGCACGCCGCCCGGACCACTCCGACGAGTAGCACCACCGCCGAACCGAACACGCAACCGCTCATCACGTCACCCGACGCTCCGACTCCCCCTGTCGTTCCGGCGGACGCCGGAACCGAGTCGTAAGCGACCGTCATCACCATCCGCACGTCCCTCCCCACGAAAGTTGCAGTCATCGTGCGTATTTCGATATCACGCCTCGCACGCACCGCGCTGGTTCTCACCTCCGCGACCGCGGTCATGTTCTCCGTTGTCGCCTGCGGCGGCACCGGCACCTCCTCCGGCAGCAACACCGTCACCGTCTACTCCGCCGACGGCGTCGGCGACTGGTACAAGTCCCAGTTCGCGAAGTTCACCGAACAGACCGGCATTTCGGTGAATCTGGTCGAGGCTGGCTCGGGTGAGGTGGTCAACCGCGTCGACAAGGAACAATCCAACCCGCAGGCCGACGTCATGGTGACGCTGCCGCCGTTCATCCAGAAGGCCGCGAAATCCGGTCTGCTGCAGGACAGCGGCGTCGATACGACAGCGGTGGCCGATACGGACAAGGAGCCGGGCGGCAAGTACGTCACCCTGGCCGGAAACTACCTGTCGTTCATCGCCAACCCCTCGATCGACTCCAAACTCACGTGGGACGACCTGCTGAAGCCCGAATTCAAGGGGAAGGTGCAGTATTCGACCCCGGGGCAGGCAGGCGACGGTACCGCCGTGCTGATCCTGCTGCAGCAGTTGCTCGGCAAGCAGGGCGCGCTGGACTACCTGGCCAAGCTGCAGGCCAACAATGTCGGCCCGTCCGCGTCGACGGGCAAGCTGCAGCCGAAGGTCGACAACGGCGAGCTGCTGGTCGCCAACGGCGACGTGCAGATGAACCTGGCCAACATCAAGGAGAAGGGCTCGAAGTTCAACGTGTTCTTCCCCGCCTCCGCCGACGGTACCCGCAGCACCGTCGCCGTGCCCTACGTCATGGGCCTGGCCAAGAGTGCGCCACACCGGGATTCGGCGAAGAAGCTGATGGAGTACCTGCTGTCGATCGATGTGCAGAAGACCCTCGGGCCCGATGCCATGGCGGTGCCGGTCCGCGAGGATCTGCGGGACGCCGCCGCGCCAGACGGCAGCGTGTCACCGGCGGCGTACGTCAAGGACGTCACCGTCGTGACGCCGGACTGGAACAGGGTCCTCGACGAGCTGGACGGCGATATCGCCGCCTACCAGCGGGCCACCGGAAGCTGATCGGGCACGGGAGCGCCACCATGTCCGCACCGACGACCTCTGTCGCCTCGGCGACCACCACCGACGCCGAGGCCGCGATCGTATTCGACCGGGTCGGCGTCCGCTACGGCCGCGGCCGCAAGGCCATTGTCGCGCTGGCCGGGTTCACCCTGCGCGTCGCCGCCGGGGAAACCGTTGCGCTGCTGGGCCCCAGCGGTTCCGGTAAGTCCACGGCGCTCAAGGCACTGGCCGGATTCGTCCGGCCCACCTCCGGCGCGGTCCGGCTGTCCGGTACCGACGTCACCGACCTCTCCCCCGCCAAGCGCGGGATCGGCGTGGTCGTGCAGTCGTACGCGCTCTTCCCGCATATGCGGGTGCACGACAATGTCGCCTTCGGCCTGAAGGCGCATCGAGTGCCGCGCGGCGAGATCGGCGCCCGGGTGGCCGAGGCGCTGGAGATGGTCGGCATGGCCGACTACGCGAAACGGTTGCCGCGCGAGCTGTCCGGCGGCCAGCAGCAGCGCGTGGCGATCGCTCGGGCGTTGGCCATCCGGCCCCGCGTGCTGCTGCTGGACGAACCGCTGGCCGCGCTCGACGCGCAACTGCGCCAGTCCATGCTCGGCGAACTGCAGCAGCTGCGAAAGGCCCTGCCGGACACCGCGATGCTGTACGTCACCCATGACCAGGCGGAGGCGCTGGCGCTCGCCGACCGGATCGCGGTGATGCGCGACGCCCGCCTGGTCGACATCGACTCCGCCGAGAACCTCTGGCGCCGCCCACCCAGCTCGTTCACCGCCGCCTTCCTCGGCGGCGCGAACCTGTTGCCCTGCACCGTGAAACACGTATCCGGGCACACCGCCCTGGTCACCGTCGGCGAACGCACTCTGCGCGCCGAGGCGCCGAAACCCGGTATCGGACAGCTGGACTGGGCTCCCGACGCCGCGGGGCTGCTGTGCGTGCGCCCGCACACCGTCCGGGTCGGCGCCACCACCGACCGGGACGCGGTACTCGCCACGGTCGTCTCGAGTGTGTGGCGCGGCTCGACCACCCGTCTGCACCTGGACGTCAACGGCCTGCCCGCCGAACTCGTCGCAGACGTTCCCGGCCACGCCGACGCCGCCGTCGGCGCGACCGTGGGCGTCCGGTTCCCGGACCCGACGGGCGTGCTCATCCCGGCGGCCGTCGGTGCCGAACCAGGCTCTGCCGCACCGGATTCCGGAGCCGCCCCATGACCCACCCCGCCAGCCCGACCGACTCTCGACGCGCACGAGTCGTTCCGGCCCCCCGAGCTTGGTCACACACGCCACTCGGGGACCCGAATCGGGTGCGTGAGCACCTCGGAGGTGCGCCGAGTTTCGGCGCTTGCCCGTGGGGCGCGATCCATGAGGGGGATCGCGCTCCCACGGTGCCGGAATCACGGACCCGCGTCCGTCCTCTGGCGTCGATCGAGAGGCCGGCATGACCGCCACCACCGTCGTCGAACCGGCGACCACCGATCCGGAACCGGCACTCCCTGCCGCACAACGCAACTGGCGACCGATCCTCTGGTCGATGCCGCCACTGCTGATCGTCCTGGTGATCGCGGTCTATCCGATACTGCGGGTATTGACCGAGTCCACCGAGACACCGAGCGGTCGCGGCGGGGCCGTGTGGTCGCAGGTGCTCGCGTCGCAGGCGTTCCGGGATGCGCTGTGGCGCACCGTATCCATAGCGGCGTGCTCGACCGCGGGCTGCCTGGTCCTGGGCACACTCCTGGCGGTGGTGCTGGCGTTCGTGCCGTTCCCGGGTTCGACGGTGGTGGGCAGGCTCGTCGACACCGTGCTCACGCTGCCGTCGTTCCTCATCACGCTGTCGTTCACGTTCCTCTACGGCACCGCGGGCGCGGTGAACGCGCTGATCGCGCGACTCACCGGAGACCGGTCCCCCGCACTGGATTTCCTCACCACCCCGACCGGCGTCGTACTGGCCGAGATCACCTACTTCACGCCGTTCGTGGTCCGGCCGCTGCTGGCCGCGTTCGCGCAGCTGCCGCGCGAACAGCTGGATGTGGCTGCGAGTCTGGGGGCTTCGCCGTGGCGCGTGCTGCGCCGCGTCGTGCTGCCGGAGGCCTGGCCCGCGCTGGCCGCGGGCGGGAGCCTGGTGTTGCTGTTGACGCTCAACGAATTCGGCATCGTCCTGTTCACCGGCGCCAAGGGTGTCATCACACTGCCCGCGCTGATCTACACGCGCGGCATCGTCACCTTCGACCTGCCGGGCGCCGCGGTGCTGGCGTCGGTGCAGGTGCTGCTGTCGCTGACCCTGTACCTCGGCTACCGGCTGATCTTCGCCCGGTTCACCGGATCTCGGACGCGGGAGGGCTGACCCATGCTGATCTGGACTCGACGCGGACGAGCCGTCGTACTCGCGATATTCGCGCTCCTCGTGCTGGTGGTGTTCGCGGCCCCGATCGCGACGGTCGTCGCGGCCGCGCTGGCCGGGCGCTGGACCGGCCCGCTGCCGTCGGACCTGGACCTGCGCAACTTCGAGCGCGCGCTGTCGGGTGAGCAGGCGGCGAGCCTGTCGGTGAGCCTGCAGACGGCGCTGCTCGCGGGCGCGGTCGCACTGGTGCTGGGCACATGGGCGGCGCTGTCCGCGCGGGAGGCGCCGCGGTGGTGGCGACGGATCACCGACGCCATATTCCATCTGCCCGTCGCGGTGCCGTCGGTGGCGATCGGGCTGGGCCTGCTGATCGCGTTCAACCAGCGCCCGCTGCTGCTCGGCGGCACGAAATGGATCGTGATCCTGGCTCATTCGGTGCTGGTGCTGGCGTACGCGTTCAGCGCGGTGTCCGCGGCGCTGGACCGGCTCGACCCCGGTTACCGCCAGGCCGCCGAATCCCTGGGCGCGGGACCGGTCCGGGTGCTCACGCGAATCACCTTGCCGCTGTTGCTGCCCGCGCTCGGCGCGGCCGCCGGGCTGGCGATCGCACTGTCGATGGGCGAGCTGGGCGCCACCGTCATGGTCTACCCCGCGACGTGGAAGACCTTGCCGGTCACCATCTTCGCCGCCACCGACCGCGGCGACGTGTTCGACGCCGCGGCGTGCACCACGCTGCTGGTGGCGGTCACGCTCGTCGCGCTTCTCGTCCTGGGTCGGCTGCGCGGGCGCGCCGCAGTGCGATAAGAAACAAACCTGTCGGTAATTATCGCAATTCTGATGTCGTCACCGCGGCAACAGATATGCGGCGGGAATTACGTGCGGGCGTGCCGCGCCAGTCGACCACGCGGCACGCCGGGCGGGGCGCCCCGTTGCGCCCGCCGATCGGGCGGGCAACGTCTCGGTTCGAGCGTGCTACTGGCCGAATAGCATTCGCTCAAGGGACGTCACCGATCGGGCAATGACTCCGGGTATCAATGCATTCGGGGCAGTCACTGCTCGGGTAAACGACGACGGCCACCGGCCACATCGATTACGAGATCAGTGTAACCGTCCACCAGTTCTGCCAGGTGATACCAGTGTTTATGGGTGTTATCGCTGCGCGGGCCGTGGCGATCGATCGCTTCGTTGGCATCGACCCAGCTCCGGGCCATGCGGTCGACGACCGCGCCGAGGCTTTCCGTGTGCAGTGAGGCGCCGTTGCGATGCTGCGGCAGCTCCTGTTCCACCCAGTCGTTGATATCGTCGACGAGTTCGCCCCGGCGGCAATCTATCTCCGCCAGCATGATCGGGTCCCGTATCTCCGCGCGCCGCGCGTGCAGCTCGGCGAGCGCGTGCGCGGTACGCAACAGCACCCGGTCCTGGAATCGCCTGCCCTGGAACGCGCTGAGCAATTGCGGCGCGGTCGGCAGCACCCCAGCTATCGACGTCGTCATCCTTGCACCCCGAAATCGCCCGAGTACTTCACTAATCGCGCCAACATGATTGATCTCCGGATTCCGCCGTTAACCGGTCATCGGATCGGTGCTTCACAACTAGGCTAGCTGGGATCATGCTCTTACAAATGCAAGAACGCAAGATTGCGTCCGCATTCTCGGCAGCGGGTGTCCGAACGACATCTCGGACATCGCCTCGAACGGTCGCCGCGACGCTCGACGGCGCCCGCTGCAAGCCGACCGCGGCGGCTCCTGTCGAGGCGAAACTGCTGGTCCGGGCATCGCGCACAACTCGGGCACACCTCGAGCGAGTCCGTCCGGGACAGCTGCGAACGCCTCACGCACCGCGCTGACCGCCCCCCTGAACAAGTCCCGCTCCCGAACCCCTATTCGCGCCCGATCGCCGACTCGCCGGCCGCACGACGGGTGGACCGCGAGGACTCCGCCCTCTAATATAAGTGACAACCTATTTAAGGAGTGACTTATGTCTATGTTGAGCGACCCCGTCGCCGTGGCCGGTCTCGTAACCCGTGAGATCCGCACCGGGAGCCGAGCCGGGGTCCCGACCAAGATCGCCATCGCCCGGCGCAGCTATCCCACCGATCGCGCCGACCTGTGGGACGCGCTCACCGATATCGAGCGGATCCCGCGGTGGTTCCTGCCGGTCACCGGCGACCTGGCGGTCGGTGGCCGATACCAGCTCGAGGGCAATGCGGGCGGCGTGGTCGAGAGCTGCGAGGCGCCCGAACGGTTCGCGATCACGTGGGAGATGGGCCCGCAGGTCTCCTGGCTGACCGTCAGCCTGACTCCCGCCGATGACGGCACCGTGCTGGAGTTGGTGCACGAGGCTCATGTCGACCCGGACCTGTGGTCGCAGTTCGGCCCGGGCGCGGTGGGTGTCGGCTGGGATCTCGCCCTGATGGGCCTGGGTATGCACGTGTCGAGCGGGGCGGCGGTCGATCCGGCCGAGGGAGCCGCGTTTGCGACCACGCCGGAGGGTAAGGAGTTCGTGCGGTCGGCCGCGGCCGGTTGGGCCGACGCTGCGGTCGGCGACGGCGACGACCCGGCGGCGGCGCGTGCCGCGGCGGAGCAGACGATAGGCTTCTACACGATCGTGCCCGAGGAGGACGCGCAGCACTGATGAGCGAGCCAGCCCGGGCACAGGTTTTCGAGGCACTCGGAGATCCGGTGCGCCGCGGCATTCTCGAGCTGCTGGCCGCCGGCGAACTGCCCGCGAGCGCGGTGGTCGCCGGTGTCCAGCGATATACGCCGATCTCTCAGCCCGCGGTGTCGCAGCACCTCAAGGTGTTGCGCGAGGCCGGGCTCGTCAGTGTCCGCGTCGACGGCCCGAAGCGCATCTACACGCTGGACCGCGCGGGCATCGACACGGCGCGGGACTGGCTCACCCGGCTGGCCGACCCGCTGGCCCCGTTCGACCAGCCCCTCGACGCCCTCGCCACCGAGGTCGCCCGCGGCAAGCGAACGCGCCGCCGCGCCGAGTGCGGCCAGCGGCACGAGGAGCTGCCGGATACCCGATTCGCATGACCGCCCGCGGTATCGACCGAAGGCCGTTACGGCGCAACGCCTTTCCGTCGCCCCCGGTCGAGGGAATCGAGTAGGTGAGCCAAGCGGGGAGCGATCCGGGCCAGGTTTTCGGGGTCGGCCAGGTGTTCGTGTTCGGCGGGGATCGGGTGCTCGACGATCTCGCCCACGATATGCGGCTGCCAATCCATCGGGTCGCCCACCTGGTCCACTGTGGCGGTGAAGAATTCGAGGGTGCCGTGGAAGTGCCCGGGATGGAAGTCGGCGGCGACCAGTTCGGTTGTGCGCATGACACCGTGGTGGATTCGGCGGAGGCGGTCCGGGGTCAGCAGTTCGGCCAGCTCGGGCGGGATCGCGGCGTGCAGGGCGGCCAGCGCCTCGTCGCCGAGTTCACCGATCCGCTCCTGCCGCGGCAGTTCGTCGGACGCCACACCCAGGTGCCGGAACACCTCGCGGATTCCCGCCCGGAACCGGTCGACGTCACCGACGGGGTAGGCGTCCATGATCGCCAGCAGCTCCACCTCGTCGTCCTCCTCCTGTAGCCGGGTCGCCATGGCATGGGCCAGAATTCCACCCAGCGACCACCCGAGGAAGCGGTACGGGCCCGACGGCTGCACCTTCCGGATCTCATCGATGTAGCGAGTCACGATGTCCGCCAGCGACTCCGGCGCGAAACCGTCATCGGTGAAGGCGGGCGACTGAATGCCGAGGATCGGCTGGTCGGCCGGAAGGTGTTGCGCCAGACCGGTATAACTCCACGAGATACCGGCCATCGGGTGGAGACAGAACAGCGGCGGTCGCCCGCCACCCGGCCGAATCGGCAAGACGACGCCCAGTGCGGCGCGGGCGTCGTGCCGATCCCCCCGCGTCCCGATCCGGCGGGCCAGGCCGTGCACGGTCGGGTCCGAGATGAACTCGGCCACCCGGATCTCGGTGCCGATCCGCTCCCGGAGCAAACCCACCGCTTGAACGACCAGCAGCGAATTGCCGCCGCGAGTGAAGAAGTCGTCGTCGGCGCCCACCCGGTCCACGCCCAGCACCTCGGCGAATACCGCGGCAACCACGGATTCCAGCGGGGTCGACGGCGCCCGGTACGCCCCGCTCGTCAGCTCGGGTTCCGGCAGCGCCCGGCGATCCAGCTTGCCGACCGGTGTCAGCGGAATCTCGTCGAGCACCACGATCGCCGCGGGCACCATGTACGAGGGCAGGCTCCGACCGGCGTGCTCGGTCAGCTCGGCCACATCGATCACCCGCCCCTCCGCTGGGAGCGCGTAGGACACCAGAGCCGTTGCACCGGCGGCTGTTTCGTGACCCACGGTGATGGCCCGCGCCACATCGCCGTGACTTCCCAGCACCGCGTCGATCTCGCCCAGTTCGATGCGGAGTCCGCGGACCTTCACCTGGAAGTCCGAACGCCCGACGTACTCGAGTTCCCACGGAACCGATACCGGATCGGAGGCATCACCGCACAGGCTCGGTTCCGCGTACCAGCGCACCACGTCACCCGTCCGGTACATCCGCTGCCCGGGCGCACCGAACGGGTCGGCCACGAACCGCTCGGCGGACAACCCGGCGCGACCGTGGTAGCCGCGCGCCAGCCCCGGCCCCGCCACATACAGCTCACCCGCCACTCCCGGCGGCACCGGGTGCAACCGATCGTCCAGCACCCGCGCCGACACCCCGGGCACCGGCCTGCCGACGGTGATGCGGCGCCCTGGCACCAACCGCCCGAACGAGCAGCCGAGCGTGGCCTCGGTCGGACCGTAACCATTCAGGTAGGTGCGCCCGGGCTGCCATCTCGCCAGCAGTTCCGGACTCGTCGCCTCGCCCACGGCGCATACCGCCCGCAGTTCGTCCAGGCCGGTGGGATCCAGCGTGCCCAGCACGGCGGGCGTGATCACCGCATGCGTCACGCGCTCGGTACGCAGCACCGCGGCGAGCGCACTCCCGCCGACCACCTCCGCCGGTGCGATCACGAGCGTCGCCCCGGTCGACAGGGCGAGCGACCACTCCGCGATCGACGCATCGAAACTGGGCGAACCGATCTGCAGGAGCCGGTGACCGGACTCGAGACCGAGCAGTTCCACCGCATGATCCACCACGGCGGCCAGCCCGGCGTGAGACACGGTGACACCCTTGGGTTTTCCGGTCGACCCCGAGGTGTAGATCAGGTAGGCCGGATGACCGCTCCGCAGCGGAGCGAGCCGATCGGCGTCGGTGACCGGGGCGCTGGACGACGCCGCGCACACGTCACGGGCATTCGGATCATCCAGCACCAGCCAGTCCACCGCATCGGGCAGCCCATCGACATGGGCGGACGCGGTAATGCCCAGAACCGCCTCCGAATCGGTGACCATGTGCAGCACCCGATCGGCCGGATACGTCGGATCCACCGGAACGTGAGCGCCGCCCGCCTTCGCGATCGCCAGGACCGACAACACCGTCTCGTAGGACCGCGGCAGCGCGACCGCCACGAACGTCTCGGGGCGGACGCCCCGCCGCACGAGCACCCGGGCCAGCCGCGAGGACTGCTCGTCGAGCTGGCGGTAGGTGACCGCTGTTCCGTTGTGGCGCACCGCGATTCGGTCATCACCCGACCCCGCGGCCCGCGTCAGCAGCTCCGGCATCAGGGTGGTCGCCGCGGTCCGGCCTGCGGATATGCCGGTGAACAGCTCGTACTCCGGCGCCGCCAGCAGCGGCAGATCGCCGACGGACATATCCGGCGCCGCCGTGATCGCCGCGAGCAGGCGGGTGAACCGTTCCGCGAACACCCGCACGGTCGACTCGTCGAACAGGTCGCGGGCGAACGAGAATTCGCCGTACATGCCCTGTCCGGGCGTCGCGAACTCCCGAATCGTCAGTGTCAGATCGATTTTCGTGGTGCCCGGGTCGAAATCGACGACGGCGATCCGCAATCCAGGTAGATCGAACGTGCTCTCCGGCAGATTCTCGAACGACAGCGCCACCTGGAACAGCGGATGTCTCGCGGTGGAGCGCTCCGGCGCCAGCAGTTCCACGAGCCGTTCGAACGGGATGTCGGCGTGCGCGAACGCCTGCAGGTCGGTCTCCCTGACCTGTGCCAGCAGCTCGTCGAACGGCAACTCGCCGCGCACGCGGGTGCGCAGTACCAGGGTATTGACGAACATGCCGATCAGATCGTCGAGTTCGCGTTCGCCGCGGCCCGCCACCGGGGTGCCGATGACGATGTCGCCGGAACCGGACAGCCGCGCCAGCAGCACGGCGAGCGCGGTGTGCACGACCATGAACAGGGTCGCGTTCCGTTCGCGGGCGATGCGCCGCAGGCCCCGGTGCAGCTCGTCGTCGACCGCGAACCGCACGCGACCACCGGCGAACGACTGCACCGGTGGTCGCGGACGGTCGGCGGGCAGGTTCAGCTCGTCCGGTATTCCGGCCAGTGCCCGGCGCCAGTAATCTACCTGCGCCGCGGCCAGGCTGTCCGGATCGTCCTCGGAGCCGAGCAGTTCGCGCTGCCACAGGCTGAAGTCCGCGTACTGCACCGGCATCGGCCGCCACGCCGGCGCCTCGCCCCCGGCGCGAGACGCGTAGGCCACCATCAGATCCCGGGTCAGCGGGCCCAGCGACCAGCCGTCGGCACTGATGTGGTGCGCCACGAAGACCAGGACGAACTCGGTCTCGGTGACCCGCAGCAGGCGAATGCGGAACGGGATCTCGGCGGTGACGTCGAAACCGGCGGAGATCAGCTCCGCGACTTCGGACACCACTCGGTCCTCGGTGACCGGCACCGGGTTCAGATCTATCGGAACGTCGGCAGGCGGCAGTATCCGCTGTATCGGTGCGGCCCGGCCGGAATCGAGCGCCTGCGGGTACACGGTGCGCAGGATCTCGTGCCGCACAACCAGATCCGCGACAGCCAGTCGCAGGGCGTCCACATCGAGGGTGCCGGACAGGCGGATGGCGGCCGGGATGTGCTGCGCCGAGGACGCGGTATCGAACTGGTTGAGCAGCCACATCCGCTGCTGTGCGGGCGAGAGCGGGATCCGGTCCGGGCGCTCGGCGGCCGTCAGCGGCGGACGTCCGCCCGCACCGGCGTGCAGTTCGGCCCGCGCGGCCAGGTCTGCCACGGTCGAGCCCTCGAACAGGCTGCGCACCGGCAGGCGGGTGTCGAGCGCGGCCCCGATGCGCGCGGCCACCCGCGTCGCCGACAGCGAATTGCCGCCCAGCGCGAAGAAGTCGTCGTCGGCGCCGACGCGGTCGACGCCGAGGACATCGGCATACGCCGCCGCCACGATCTGTTCGATCGGAGTCGACGGCGCGCGGTAGGCCGCGACCTCGAACTCCGGCTCCGGCAGGGCTTTCCGGTCCAGCTTTCCGTTTACCGTGAGCGGCAGCGCGTCGAGAACCACGAAGGCGGACGGGACCATGTAGGACGGAAGCGCCGCACCCAACGCGGACCGGACCTGAGCCACATCGAGTTCGCCGTCGACGGTCCCGAGGGTCGTGGACGCGGCGGCGCCACCGGAAGCGGCGGGGACCAGGTAGGCGACCAGCCGATCACCGGTGCGCGGATCGCCGGTCGCTATGACGGCCGCCTGCGCGACGTCCGGCAGTGCGAGCAGCGCGGCTTCGACCTCGCCGGGCTCGATGCGGAAGCCGCGGATCTTCACCTGGAAGTCGGTGCGCCCTCGGTATTCCAGCTCGCCGTCGGCGTTCCACGCCGCCCGGTCACCGGTGCGATACAGGCGCTCGCCCGGCCGGAACGGGTTGGCCACGAACCGTTCCGCCGTGAGGTCCGGGCGCTCGACGTAACCGCGCGCCAACTGGGCGCCCGCCAGATACAGCTCACCGGAAACGCCGTCGGGCACCGGGTGCAGGCGCGAATCCAGCACGTACGCCTGGCTGTTCCACTCCGGCGCGCCGATCGGCACGGACGCGCGATCGGCCGCCGTCACACGGTGATTCGTGATCGATACGGCGGCTTCGGTGGGACCGTACAGGTTGTACAGGGCGACGTCCGGGTAAGTTGTCCGGAAGCGTTGGGCGAGGGCCGCCGGCAGCGCCTCACCGATCGCCAGCACGCGGCGCAAGCCACTGGGATGCCGACTCCGGCCCGAGCTGTGGGGCTTGTCGCCCGAGTGGGCGGAGGCCGTCGCAGAGACGGCGTCGGTGAGTAACGCGTCCAGCATCGACGGGACCGCGTGCAAGGTCGTCACATTCTCGCGCGCCATCAACTCGTTCAGATACGCGGGATCGCGATGACCGTCCGCCGCCGCGATCACCAGGCGCGCACCGGATATCGCGGCGGACCAGAACTCCCACATCGACAGGTCGAAGGTCGCGGCGGTCTTCAACAGCACCGCGTCCTCGGCGCCGAGTCCGAATTGCGCCTTCTTCCATAGCAACTGGTTGACGATCGCGCCGTGCGGCACCGCCACACCCTTCGGGCGGCCCGTCGAACCCGACGTGAAGATCACGTAGGCGGTATTCGAACCCCGCAGCGGGGCAACGCGATCCGCATCCGCGAGCGGGGCAGTGGACAGATCCGACAGATCCAGCTCGTCGAGCAGGACAACCATCCCGATCCCGGCGTTCGCCGGGATGACGAAGGAGTCGCCGGTGGCGAAGGAGGCGCCCGCCACGGAGGACGTTGTCAGCACGGCCGCGGGGTCGGCGGCTTTCAGGATGTAGCCCACGCGCTCGGCGGGCTGGTCCGGGTCGACCGGTACGTACGCGCCGCCCGCGACCGATACCGCGTACATCGCGACGACGAGGTCGGTCGAGCGGCGCAGGGCCAGCGCCACCCGCGACTCCGGCCCGACACCGAGGGAAACCAGGTGCCGGGCAAGTCGGTTCACTCGTCGGCCCAGTTCGGTGTAGGTCAAAGCGACGCCATCGGGGCCTACGAGCGCCACCGCATGCGGTGTCGCCGATACGGTTTCGGCCAGGAGCGCGGTCAGCGTCGGTCGGTCGCCGGTGTCGAGTCCGTGTGTAGTGGCGTTGCGGCCCACCACGATTCCGGCACGTTCGTTGTCCCCGAGCAGTTCGATATCACCCACCGGCAGATGCGGTGTGGTCACGATCGCACCGACCAGTCGCACGAACCGGTCCGCGAAGCCCTGCACCGTATCCTGCTCGAACAGGTCCGTGGCGTAGGTGAAGACCCCGGTAATGCCCTGGGGCGCACCGGCTTCGCCGTAGTGGTCGGTGGCGATCAGATGCAGATCGAACTGCGACAGCTGGTTGTCGTGGTCGATCCCGGACACCCGCAGGCCGGGTAGTTCCAGTCCGGCCCACGCCAGGTTCTGGAACGACAGGCCCACCTGGAACAGCGGGTGCCGGGCCGTCGAGCGGACCGGATTGAGCACCTCGACCAGCCGCTCGAAGGGCACGTCCGCGTTGGCGAACGCCTGAATGTCGGCCTCGCGCTGGCGCCCCAGCAAGGCGGTAAAGGGCTCGGCGCCGTCGACCCGGGTGCGGAACACCAGGGTGTTGACGAACATGCCGATCAGATCGTCCAGCACCGCCTCGCCGCGACCGGCGATCGGGGTGCCGACGGCGATATCGCCCGTGCCCGACAGCCGCGCCAGCAGCACCGCCAGCGCGGTGTGCACGACCATGAACAGCGTCGCGCCCTCCGCGCGCGCCATATCGGCCAGGGCACGGTGGGTTTCGGCGTCGATGCGGATCTCGACCTTGCCGCCGGCGAAGGACTGCACCGGCGGCCGCGGGCGATCGGTCGGCAACTCCAGTTGATCCGGCAGGCCCTCCAGCGCCGACCGCCAGTAGGCGATCTGCCTGGCGGCCAGGGATTCCGGATCGTTCTCGTCACCGAGGAGACCGCGCTGCCAGAGGCTGTAGTCGGCGTACTGCACCGCCAAGGGCGCCCAATCCGGTGCGTGACCGGCGGAGCGCGCCGCATAGGCGACCATCAGATCGCGGGTGAGCGGGCCCACGGACGCACCGTCACCGGCGATGTGATGCACCACCATGGCCAACACGTACTCGGCGGTCGCCGCGTCCGCGACCTCGATCAGCGCCACCCGCACCGGCACCTCGGTCGTGACGTCGAACGTGGTACTCGCCACCGCGGCGACGATGCCGCCGATGTCCGCGGGCGTGACGGTGTGCACCTCGAGTTCCGGAACCGCCTGGGCCACAGGAAGAATCACCTGAACCGGGCCGTCCTCCGTCTGCGGGTATACGGTGCGCAGGGTCTCGTGCCGCGTCACCAGGTCCGCGATCGCCGCCCGCAGGGCCGCCGTATCCAGGTCACCGCTCAGCCGCACCGCGATCGGAATGTTGTAGGCGGCCGAGGCGGTGTCGAATTGGTTGAGGAACCACATGCGCTGCTGCGCGAGCGACAGCGGAATGCGGTGCGGCCGTGGTCCGGCCGTCAGCGCGACCCGGCCTCCGGTTCCGGCCATCCGCTCGACCGCGGATGCCAGCCCGGCCACGGTGGAGTCCTCGAAGACGCTGCGCACCGGCACGCGGGCGTCGAACGCCGCGCCCAGCCGGGCGACGACCTGGGTCGCCAGCAGCGAATTGCCGCCCAGGGCAAAGAAGTCGTCATCGAGCCCCACCGGATTCCCGGCCTCGTCGCCGATCCGGAGGACGGCGGCGTAGGTGTCGGCGACGGCGCGTTCGACGGGAGTGGACGGCGCCCGATACCGCGCGGCCCGGAACTCCGGCACCGGCAGGGCCCCGCGGTCGGTCTTGCCGATCGGGGTCAACGGGATCTCGTCCAGCGTCATGACGACCGCGGGCACCATATGCGACGGCAGGCTGCGCGCGGCGAACTCGGTCAGCGCGTCCGCGTCGATCTCACGGCCCGGCCGCGCAACCACGTAGGACACCAGTGCCGTTGCACCGGAAGCTGTTTCGTGCCCAACCGTGAGGGCCTGCGCCACGTCCTCATGCCCGCCCAGCACCGCATCGATCTCACCCAGCTCGATGCGCAGCCCGCGCACCTTCACCTGGAAGTCCGATCGCCCGATGAACTCGATCTCCCACGGAATCGACTCCGCCGCAGCGTCTTCGGCATACTCCTCCGGGTCGGAGTACCAGCGCACCACGTCGCCGGTCCGGTACATCCGCTCCCCCGGCGCGCCGAACGGATCGGCCACGAACCGCTCCGACGACAACCCGGCACGGCGGTGATACCCCCGTGCCAGCCCCACTCCCGACAGGTACAGCTCACCCGCCACCCCGGGCGCCACCGGACGCAGGCGGGAATCCAGCACCCGCACCGACGTGCCGGTCACCGGTCGGCCGATCGTGATGCGGCGCCCCGGCGCCAACTGCGCATAGGAGCAGATGATGGTCGACTCGGTCGGGCCGTAGGCGTGGAGGTACCTGCGCCCAGCCTGCCATTTCCCGAGCAGCTCCGGCGATGTCGACTCGCCGCCGACAGAGAGCACCCGCAGATCCTCGATACCGGCCGGATCCACCGTGTTCAGCACCGCCGGGGTGATCACCGTGTGCGTCACCCGCTCCGCGCGCAGCACTTCGGCGAGTTCCCGCCCGCCGATGACCTCCGGTGGCGGGATCACCAGCGTCGCCCCGGCCGAGAAGGTCAGCATCCACTCGTAGACCGACGGATCGGAATTGGTCGAGCAGATGTGCAGGAACCGATGATGGGGTTCGAGACCGAACAGGTCGACGACATACTCCACCAGCGGGGCCAGCCCGATATGAGACACCGTGACGCCCTTGGGTTTTCCGGTCGATCCCGAGGTGTAGATCACATACGCCTGCTGCTGCGCCCGCACCGGTCGCAGCCGGTCGGCATCGGTGACCGGGGCGGCCGACTGCGCCGCGCAGCTGTCCTCGACGGCGGGATCGTCGAGTATCAGCCAATCCACATCGCCTGGCAGCGCTTCCGTGTAAGAGGACGCCGTGATGCCCAGCAACGCAGCCGAATCGGTCAGCATGTGCCGCACCCGATCGACCGGGTAGGTCGGATCCACCGGAACGTACACGCCTCCGGCCTTCGCCGCCGCCAGGGCCGCCAGCACCAGGTCGAAGGAGCGCTCCAGCGCGACCGCCACCGGACACTCCGGTCCGACGCCGAATCCGATCAACACCCGCGCCAATCGAGAGGAACGCTCGTCCAATTCGCCGTAGGTGATCGACAGACCGTTGTGCCGCACCGCGATTCGATCCCGGCCATGCCGCAGTCCCCGGGTCAGCAGGTCGGCGAACAATGCCTCGGTGACCGCACCGGCGCCGCTCACCTGTGTCAGCGCCGCGTATTCGTCGTCGGCGAGCAGCGGCAGATCCCCCACCGCCGAGTGCGGCCGCGCCACGATCCCTCCCAGCATGCGCTGGAAACGTCGAGCGAAGCCGCGAATCGTCCGGTCATCGAACAGATCCCGGGCGAAGGAGAACTGGGCGGCCAGTTCGGCGTCGGTCTCCTGAATCGTGAGCGACAGATCGAATTTGGCGGTGTCGATCTCCACATCGACCGCGCCGAGCCGCAATCCGGGCAGCTCGAACGAAATATCGGGCAGATTCTGAAAACTCAGCGATACCTGGAACAGCGGATGCCGCGCCGTCGAGCGCGGCGGGTTCAGCAACTCGACCAACCGCTCGAACGGAATGTCGGCATGCGCGAACGCCTGGAGATCGGTTTCCCGCACCTGCGTCAGCAATTCGGTGAACGACATACCGGCCCCCACCCGGGTGCGCAGCGCCAGCGTATTGACGAACATCCCGATCACGTCGTCGAGCGCCGCCTCGCCCCGCCCGGCGACCGGCGTGCCGACGACTATATCGCCGGCGCCGGACAGCCGCGCCAGGAATACCGCCAACGCGGTGTGCACGACCATGAACAGGCTCGCATTGTGCTCGCGCGCGAGGTGCCGCAATCCCTCCCGCACCACAGCGTCCACCGTGAAATCCACCTGTCCGCCCGCGAAGGACCGGGCCGCCGGTCGAGGCCGGTCCGTCGGCAGATTCAACTCGTCCGGGACACCGGCCAGTGCGTCGCGCCAGTACTCCACCTGCGCGGAGATCAGGCTGTCAGCATCGTCCTCGGAACCGAGTACGCGGCGCTGCCAGACGCTGAAGTCGGCGTACTGCACCGGAAGCGGCGGCCACTGTGGCGCGGCGCCGGTCGACCGCGCCGCGTACGCCACCATGACGTCGCGCGTGAGCGGACCCATCGACCACCCGTCGCCGCTGATGTGGTGCACCACCACTGCCAGCACATGGTCGTCGCCGGTCTCCCCCACTCGGAACAGCACGCCGCGCAGCGGCACCTCGGTGACGACGTCGAACCCGGCGGACATGAACGCGGCGATCCGTCCGGGCAGCTCCGCCGCCTCGGCCGGTATCGGCGTCAGATCCGGAACCGCTTGTGCTGCAGGCACAATCACCTGGTGCGCGACGCCTTCCGCGTCGACCGGGTACAGCGTGCGCAGCGTCTCGTGCCGGGTGACCACGTCGGCGACGGCCTGCCGCAATGCCGCCACGTCCAGCGCACCGGTCAGTCGCACGGCCACCGGGAGGTTGTTCACCGGCGAGGAGGTGTCGAACTGATTGAGGAACCACATGCGCTGCTGCGCCAGCGAGAGCGGAATCCGTTCCGGCCGTGGGGCGGCCACCAGCGGCAGTTGGCGGTGGCTGCCCGCGACCGCGCCGATCGCCGCGGCCAGCGCCGCCACCGTCGGCGCCTCGAACAGGGTGCGCACCGGGATGCGCGCGCCGAGGGCGGCGCCCAGCCGCGCCACCGCGCGGGTAGCGAGCAGGGAGTTGCCACCCAACGTGAAGAAATCGTCATCGAGACCGACCTCACCGGCGCCGA